>JAISZV010000147.1 GCA_031284475.1 Proteiniphilum sp.
CGGAAGCCGAAACAATCGGTTTCTTATATAAATAACCAATAATTGATCGTGCATCTTTCCCTCTTTTTCCCAGAGTATCAATTCGTTTTTCTATGGAACTCTTCAGTTGCATAATGGAATCTAATGTCTCTACTCCTCTTTGAGAGATTTCAATCACTCCGGCCAGAAAGAATTTAAGCCATTGATTAATATCATTATGGGTACGAACACGCATAAGATTGTCATAGTATAAATTACGGTGACGTTCAAAGAAATCGGATAGATACAGAATCGGCCGTTTCAGCACTCTTTTGGATACAAGGTATAGAGTTATCAGTAATCGTCCCGTCCGCCCATTGCCGTCTAAAAACGGATGTATTGTTTCGAATTGATAATGAATCAGCGCAATTTTTTTAGAGTAAAGACAATCCTTATTCCAAAAATATGCGTGTTTTTAGAATAAGATTCTTTTTATTCTAAAAATAACCCGCAAAATT
Organism: Proteiniphilum sp.; assembly: GCA_031284475.1. Lineage (GTDB taxonomy): Bacteria > Bacteroidota > Bacteroidia > Bacteroidales > Dysgonomonadaceae > Proteiniphilum. Next base: position 477 of record JAISZV010000147.1, read on the forward strand.
AGAATAAGCGGAATTCTATTCTAAGTTTGTTCGTTTATATTATAAGGAGAAGAAACGGCCGGCGCCATAACGCACACGTTGTTTTTGGCGATAAAATCGTTATCTTTGCAGGTTATCATATTATCGGTTATGAGTAATTCAAAGCAAATCGAAATAAAGGGGGCGCGCGTCAACAACCTCAAAAGCATCGACGTAAACATCCCCCGCAACACTTTTACGGTTATCACGGGACTCTCCGGATCAGGAAAATCATCACTGGCATTCGACACGTTGTATGCCGAAGGGCAACGCCGCTATGTAGAGAGCCTTTCGGCTTATGCGCGGCAGTTCCTCGGACGTATGAACAAGCCGGAGTGTGATTATATAAAAGGTATTCCCCCCGCCATTGCCATCGAACAGAAGACCGCTTCGCGCAACCCGCGTTCTACGGTAGGCACTTCCACTGAAATTTACGAATATCTACGATTGCTTTATGCCCGCATCGGAAAAACCATTTCCCCCATTTCAGGCGTGGAGGTAAAACGCCATTACGTGCGCGATGTAGCGGCAAAAATGGAGGAATACCGCGAAGGAGTCCGCATGGCGGTACTCTCGCATATCCAGTTACGGAACGGGCGCGACCTGAGAAGCCAGTTGGAGATACTGCTGAAAGAGGGTTTCACCCGTGTGGATGTGGGAGAACAGTTCTACCGCATCGACGAACTGCTTGAACAGAAGAAACTTCCGCCGGCAAACGAAGTGTTATTGGTGATCGACCGCCTCTCCTGCTCTTCCGGCAAGGCAACAGTGAACCGGCTGTCCGACTCGGTGGAGACCGCTTTTCTGGAGGGGAACGGCGAATGTATTGTCCGCTTCTGGAATGAGAACGGGATTGAGTCGTTTACTTTTTCCAACCGTTTTGAAGCGGACGGTATTACCTTTGAAGAACCCTCAGAAATGATGTTCAACTTCAACAGTCCCGCCGGCGCTTGTCCCAAGTGCGAAGGGTTCGGAAAGGTAGTCGGTATCGATGAAGGCCTGGTAATCCCCGACAAGAGCCTCTCGGTGCAAGAGGAGTGCGTACAGTGCTGGAGAGGGGAAAAGATGAGCGAATGGCGGCAGGAATTTGTCTATAATGCCTATAAAGTAGATTTTCCTATCCACCGCGCCTATTACGACCTGACAGACGCCGAAAAAGATATTCTTTGGAACGGGCGCCTCGACCTCGGCATTTTCGGGATCAATGATTTTTTCGGAATGCTTGAGAAAAACCTTTACAAGATACAATACCGCGTTATGCTGGCGCGTTACCGCGGCAAAACCGGCTGTCCTTTGTGCAAAGGTTCACGGCTCAGGAAAGAAGCGTTTTACGTAAAGATTGGCGGAAAAGCGATCACAGAACTGGTGGTAATACCGGTCACGGAACTAAAGGAATTTTTCGATCAACTCACATTAAACGAAACCGACGCCGCCATTGCAGAACGTCTCCTCACAGAGATCAGGAACCGGATACAGTTCCTTTTAGACGTCGGACTTGGGTACCTCACGCTCAACCGGCTTTCAAATACTCTTTCGGGCGGTGAAGGCCAACGGATCAACTTGGTATCATCGCTGGGCAGTAGCTTGGTGGGATCGCTCTATATCCTCGACGAGCCGAGTATCGGTCTTCATTCCCGCGATACCGGCCTGCTCATCGACGTATTGCGCGAGTTGCAACAGATAGGAAATACGGTAGTGGTGGTAGAGCACGATGAAGAGATCATTCGCGCTGCGGATTACATCATCGACATAGGCCCCAGGGCAGGCCGGTTGGGAGGCGAAGTAACCTATCAGGGTAACGTGGCCGAGTTGCGGGAAAAAAGCGACAGCTACACCGTGAAATACCTTACGGGCGAAGAGCAGATAGAAATACCCGGGGCGCGCCGCAAGTGGAACAATTATATTGAGGTGAAAGGAGCGCGGCAGAACAACCTGAAAAATATAGACATAAAATTTCCGCTGAACGTGATGACCGTAGTAACAGGCGTCAGCGGGTCGGGCAAATCATCGCTCGTGAACGACGTTCTTTTCAACGCGCTGCAACATCATTATAAAGGGACTGCGCCGGAACATGCCGAGTTCAACAGTATCGGAGGCGATCTCAACCTGGTAAAAGAGGTGGAATATGTAGACCAGAACCCCATTGGGAAGTCATCGCGCTCAAATCCGGTTACTTACCTCAAGGCGTTCGATGAGATCCGGAAACTCTTCGCCTCGCAACCATTGGCGAAACAGATGGGTTTTTCGCCGGCCTATTTCTCTTTCAATGTGGAAGGAGGCCGTTGCAGCGAGTGTAAAGGCGAAGGCACAATTACCGTGGAGATGCAGTTTATGGCCGACATCCGGTTGGAATGTGAGTCGTGCCACGGCAAACGGTTCTCTCCCGAAGTGCTGGAGATAGAATATAAGGGAGCGACCATTCACGATATTCTGGAGATGACGGTCAACCAGGCTATCGAATTTTTCGGGCAACAAAAGGGAGCGACAGAGAAAAAAATCATAAAGAAAATGCAGCCCCTTCAGGATGTGGGATTGGGATATATCAAACTGGGGCAGTCGTCCTCTACCCTCTCCGGCGGTGAAAACCAACGCGTGAAGCTGGCCTATTATCTGGGAGAGGAGAAAGCGCAGCCAACCGTCTTTATTTTCGACGAGCCTACCACCGGACTGCATTTCCATGATATAAAAACGCTGCTTCAGGCTTTTAATGCGTTGATAGAGCGCGGCCATACCGTGATCATTATCGAACACAATATGGAAATTATTAAATGCGCCGACCATATTATCGACATAGGGCCGGAAGGAGGAAAAGCCGGCGGATATATTGTGTGCGAAGGAACACCGGAGCAGGTTGTGCAGTGTGAACAATCGCATACGGGCCGCTTTCTGAAGGAGAAGTTACGTTGATTGGAGCGGAGGGGTAATGAATTGATTGAAGCAAGAGGAAATGATTTATTGGAGCGGAAGTAAATGACTGTTGCGAGAATCCCTGTTCAGAACAGGTTTCTCAATACCCAATAGGCAATTATAACAACCAGCGACACAACAGCCGCCCAACGGCCGAAAAAGAATTTTTCAACTCCGGGAAACCGCTTTTTCCCGCCGGAATATTCCAGGTAAATACCCAGGAAAACATACGGCAACGCCAACAACATAAAGGCGTTGTATCTGAATGCGGCTCCGATATTGAGATGCAACAAACTGTGAATAGCCCTTTGCGAACCGCACCCCGGACATTCGTAACCGGTAATAAGCAGAAAGGGGCATTTCGGAAAAACAGGTTGTACCTCCGGGTCGAAAGCGTAAAAAATATAAAGCGCCGCCACAAGCAAAATGCTTACGGCAGCGCCTATTCCTGTTTTTAACCCTTTACGCACGGCAGCGATTAAAAATTATAACCGCTCGCGCCGTTTCCAAAGAGATTCTCCATGGTTTCCGGCAAATCACCTAACACAAACAGGATCATAGCGAAGATAACATACAGCAGCGCTGCTCCTATGGAAATCAGCGTCCACATCTTCGCTTTCCGGGCCATCTGTTCCGATTCCCGGTACTGCCCATTAAAGTAAAGCGAATCGACTTTTACAGCATGAACAATCCCCACAATTCCAAAGGGGATGCAGCAAAAGATGGTAGCCACAATAGATTGCCAGAGCCAGTTGCTCGGCTTCAACGGGGGAATGTCATTCGCCGGCGGCTCTTGCGACGGCGGGAGGTCGTTTTTGTATCCCATTATAATTTTTTTTATATGATTAAACGTTCAATAAGTCACTCATTCCGGCAAGCCCTGAAAGGGAGCCTATAAACACGAGACACAGTATTATGCCGATTACGAGAAGCACAATCCAACTGATGGCTACCCACAGGGCTATCTTAGTCCATTTTGCCGCGGAACGGGAAGATTCCAGCGAAGCTGCGTAATCGCCCCTGTTATAAAGAGATTCTACCTGCGCGGCATACACGATTCCGATAATCCCGAGGAGATTTAGGATGCTGCTGCAAAGCAGAAACGGGAGAATGGTTACTAAGATAGACTCCACCAGCCAGGTCTTGGGCATCGGCTGTTGTTGCTGCAATCCGGCAGTCGCGTTGGGGCGGTCAAACCTTACAGAGGGTTGGGCGGCAATTGCCTGAGGCGCCTTGTTTGCATCGGAAAACAGGAAGCGCAACTCTTCCGTCTCTTCCGCCCGTTTCCACTGTTCCATACCTTGCGTCCATACAAGCGTATCACGTTTTATTCCTTCCTGCCTCAGTTCTTCGGGCGAAAAAGTTCCTTTTTGCCTTCCTTCGGCGTCAATGTAAAAATAACTGTTCATAAT
>JAISZV010000151.1 GCA_031284475.1 Proteiniphilum sp.
AACTCCATGAGTTTGTTACCGTGTTTGAGGACTTCGGCGGTAAGCTCTATCTCGCTCATGGCGCTCTTGATTTCGTCGGGCAGCTCGATGGAGAAAGATGCCGGAGGAGCGGTATCGTCCGCCACCTTGAACCATCCGGCGGCGGTAGCCACCGTTTTTCCTTGTATAATCAGCGAAACGATGGTGACGAAGAAGGCGACGTTAAATATCACGTCGGCATGTTTGAGGCCGGCGGTGAGGGGAATGATGGCGAAGATGATGGGGACGGCGCCGCGCAACCCCACCCAGGAGACGAACCCCAAAGCGGCAGGGGAAAACTGGCGGAGTGGCGCCAGACAGAGGAGCACGGAGAGGGGTCGCGCCACGAGGATCATGAAAATGGCCACCAACAGGGCAAAGGGAGCGATAGGCAGCAGTTGCGAGGGATTGACCAACAACCCCAGGGTGAGGAACATGGCGATTTGGAAGAGCCATGTGAACCCGTCGAAAAAGGCACGGATACTTTTCTTGTGCACGATTTGTTCGTTCCCGATGGTCAGCCCCGTCAGGTAAACGGCCAGGTAACCGTTTCCGTTGCATATCGCCGTGGCGGCGAAGGCGAAGAGGGCGAAAGAAAAGAGCAGGATGGGGTAGAAAGCTTCGTTTTCGATGTTGATGCGGTTGATGATCCAGACGGCAGCCTTGCCGAAGAGAATGCCCAAGCCGACGCCCATGACCATCTGGACGGCAAACACCCGCAAGAGATCCCACCCCAGGGCATTCCCGCTGCCATTCTGCAAGACGATGGAAGTGAGGATGATGGTGAGCATGTAGGCCATGGGGTCGTTACTCCCGCTTTCGAGTTCGAGCACGGGGCGCAGGTTCTCTTTCAGGCAGGTATTTTTCGAGCGGAGGATGGAGAACACCGAAGCCGAGTCGGTGGATGACATCACCGCCCCCATCAGCAACGACTCCGGCAGGGTAAGCCTTACCGACGAACCTGCCCCTATCCACTGCGCCAACAGGTAAATGAACCCGCCCGTGAGGGCGGTGGTAGCTATCACGCCGCCCGTTGCCAAGGCTATCCCCGGCTTGGCTACGGGGCGGATATCCTCCATCTTCGTGCCCATCCCTCCCGAAAAAAGGATAACGCTCAGGGCTAACATCCCGATGAACTCCGCCGTGTGGAGGTCGTTAAACTGTATGCCGAATCCGTCGCTGCCGAAGAGCATCCCCACGGCCAAAAAGAGCAGCAGCGTGGGCAAACCGAAAAGGAAACCTGCCTTCCCGGCAAGAATACTCAGGAAGAGAATGACGGAAGTGACAAGGATAACCTCCTCTGCGTTAATGAACATCGTGCCTTAGGGTTTGGTTGCTAACGGGCAACAAAAGTAGGAAAAACACCGCTTTCCGCAAGGCCATCGGGGGGAGGGAGTATCAAAGTATCAATAAAAATCCAAATCTTTCAACTGTTTGCAGTTGTAGAAGGCATCTGTACAGCTCTTCATGCCGTCGCTTTTCCTCGTGGTCTTTAATACGCGCTGTGGTAGTCGGATAGACTTTATAGCACTTTCAGCAAAAGCTTGTTTGCCGACGAAACGTAGCGCATCTCCGAAGGAGACGTCTAAAGTCTTAAAGCCCTTAAATTGATAGTCTTCCAAATAAGATACATTAGGTAACGTAAGCCTCAATGCTCCGTCGGGGGTCGAACAGCCGTAAAAAACACCTGCAGGAAATCTTTTCAGTCCGTAAAAAGCAAGGTCCCTAAAAAATGGAGCAACACAATTCTGAAAACTTCCGGCGCCGATATGTTCCACCTCATGGCCAAGCACTAAGCTATCAACAGTCAAATTAACAAAACAGTTGCGGCCGATATCCGTCAGATATTCCCCGTTAATCTCATCCATAACCTTATTGCCGAAATTGTTAAAAGTACCGTCGGATAAAGAAGTGATATATTTTAGATGTAACTTTGTTATTGCAGATTGTTTTAACGACGAATTTAATTTTTCGCCACCAAAACCACGTAGCGGATATTGCCACAGTTTGGTATTGAATCGATGTAAGGTGTCTATATCCAAGTCGAAAATTACATCGGGAAGATACAGTGTTGTTCGCTGCATATCAGTGATTTCCGTTACCTCGGCGTACATATTTTCGGTGAAACGATACGAAAAGGGGGTGAGCGGTCTAAAAACTTTAGACCAATTTGCGTCTGAGAAAATGTGAGATAAAATTATATTCTTTTCCATCCCCTGATGTTCCCCATAAAAGTCATAGAAACCGCCACCTTCACCATTCTTAATGCGAAAGAAAACGTGGGGGAAATCGTAATCCCTATTTTTATCGTAAGTGTAAGCAAACCAATTATTTCCTACCAATATCGGCAGGTGAGAAATAATGACATTTGCAGTGTCGAGATTATAGCAATGAGCAAAACATTCCGTGTGAATAAGGGGTGGTTGGCCCGCCTTATTGGGGAAAAGATCAATAGAAGTAAGAGACTCGCAGTGACTAAAAGCACCGGTATCCAATACTTCCACATTAGGAGGCAGCACAAATTTCTCCAAAAATTTACAATGCTGAAAAGTGTAGGGGCTTATGGTTTTTATATTATGAAACGCTCCCATATTGAGAAACTTCAAATTGGCGCAATTAGAAAAAGCATAGGCGCCAATATATCCGTCGGGGATATTACTATCAAGAAAATCCAGGTTGGTTATTCCCGTTTCGGAAAAACAATGCGCTCCAATAGTGGTACAGTTTTCCGGCAGTTTAACTCCAATCAGAGAAGAGCACCCCATAAAAGTACCTGCTTTAAGCGTCTCGAAGCCACTCGTCGTACTACTAAAATCAACATAACTTAAACTTCCGCAATTCTTAAAAAGACCCTCCCCCATTTGAATTTGATCGGGAAACGTGATGGATGATAAACGCCCGTTCCCCATAAAAACTTCGTCCCCGAACCAAATCACCGCAGGCAAATACGGCATACCCTTCCCATCAGGCATAGGCTCAATCTCAATACTTTTCAGATCGGGCATGTTTGAAAAAGCACGCGCACCTACATGCGTAATATGCTCGGGAATAAAGAGCTGTTGAACGGTACCAAGATTTTGAAAACAACCTTCGGCAATACGCTTAACGTACCCTTCATTTCCCATGCGCCAGATAAGATGAAAGTCGGATCGAATTCCATAGCGGTGCGCCTTATCGTTATTACAATAACGCAGCGTAATATATCCGTCCCCATCAACAGTATACCAAAGAAAATCTTCAGTACTTCGACAATTACTTTTTGGATAGTTTGCATTACTGCACAGCGCAATATTGTAATCTTCTTCTTGAGCGGAAGAGGGTAGCACCGTTACGGTCATCAGCATAAACAAACCCCAAAGAACGCTTGATCGTTTCATGACTTTATGATACTTCGTTTCCTGCCAAATTAAAATCCGATACGTGATTCAGTCCGGCCCCGCCTGCCCTGACCCTGCATGTCCGTAGTCCGTATACGCCACCGACGCTCCCGTCCAACCCGCCGACAGGTAAAGGACCCTGCCCGTGAGGGAAGAGAATGACGGAAGCGACAAGGATAAGCTCCTCTGCGTGAATGAACATCGTGCCTATGGGTTGGGTGCTAACCGGAAACAAAAGTAGGAAAATACCGGAATACCGTGCGGCTGCGCCGCAAAAAAAAAGAGAGATTGAACAATCAAGATATTATCTTTGCGGCCACTCAAAGAAAGGAGAGTGAGCGAAATGTCAGTGGGAAGTTATCGCGAGGAAGACGTTACGACGTTGGATTGGATGGAGCATATCCGTCGGCGTCCCGGTATGTATATCGGGAAACTGGGCGACGGCTCTGCGGCCGACGACGGGATATACGTCCTGCTCAAAGAGGTGCTTGACAACTCCATCGACGAGCACATGATGGGTTTCGGCAAGTC
>JAISZV010000206.1 GCA_031284475.1 Proteiniphilum sp.
TGCCAAGTGGGCAACAGGAAGTAGCGCTAACCCGTCAGGTTATAAAATGTTTACGTCCATATCTGAAATGTCATATTGGGTGAGTAATCAACCGGCTAATACTGTCGAAACAGCATATATGCTTTGTAACTACTCGGGTACCCCACTATCATGCTGTCATGTTGAAGATACAGATTCCCCCCAAAAACGCTAATTCTCCCAAAAACATTACTTTTGCACCATGAACGAGATGACGACAAACATGTCCTTACGCACACAGAACGAAAATGTATCAAGAAAGCTGACAACCTTGTCTGCGGTGATGCTCTTCGTAGTGGTGAAAGACTAATTATTTTATATAAACTAATTATAAACAGTTACTTATGAAAAGAGCAATTACAATTTCAGTAATGATCCTGTTCGTCACGGCAGGGTGTGGAGGAAACAAACAATCAAACGATGATTTAATCATCGTTGACGTTTCGAAAAGTTATCCCAAGAAAGAACTCATCCTTCAGGATTTGATGGATGTGGAATATATTGCGCTGGAGACCGCTGACGAATTTCTCACACAAGGTTCGGTACAAGATGTAGGGAAGGAATACATATTGGTGATAAATCGAACGAATGATGGGGATATTTTTATTTTTGACAGAAAAACCGGTAAAGGAGTAAGGAAGATAAACCGCATGGGGCAAGGGGCGGAAGAATATGTAAGAGCGAATGATATTATTCTGGATGAAGCCAAGGGTGAAATATTCGTAAAGTCACCGGGAAATAAAATCTTAGTGTACGATTTTTACGGGAACTTCAAACGATGTTTGAAGTTTAGTCAAGAACTTTCATCTGTTTTTGATTTTGACAAAGATCATTTGATTGGCTATGATATGTCGGATTATTATAATAAAGGAGAGGATAGAAGCAAATCATACCATATTGTTATATCCAAACGGGATGGGAGTATAACCCGGGAAATTTTTATTCCTTTTAAAACGATAAACACACCGGTTGTGATGGAGGGAGATAGATATGTAGCAGGTTATTTTTACCAAATACGCCCAAGTCACGGCAAATGGATACTTATGGACACATCATCCGATACATTGTATAACTATGCACCGGATGGCACATTAAGTCCCTTTATTGTAAGAACCCCCTCCGCACATGCCATGGAGTCTGAAGTTTTTCTTTATATAGGTATTTATACCGACCGTTATTATTTTATGGAAACCGTTAAAAATGTATTTAACTTTGAAAAGGGTAGAGGATTCTATACTGATGAACTGATGTACGACAAGGAAGAAAATGCCATATTTCAATTTACCGTTTACAATGATGACTATACGGAGAAAAGAACTGTAGCTATGACATCAAGATCATTTAATCGCGAAATCGAACACGCTGCTAATTTAGATGCATACCAACTTGTTGAGAATTACAGGAAAGGGCAACTGAAAGGCCGCTTGAAAGAAATCGCCGCCAACCTGAACGAAGAATCCAACCCTGTGATCATGCTGATAAAGCATAAGAAATAAAATTAAATGTTGTGGCGAATCAAATAGCTATTTTAAACGGTAAATTAATATTTACACCAGCGTGATTTTTTTTGCAGAAGATTTTTTATCTTTGGATTTTCTTTAAAACAATCTGATTATGACTGGTTATATTAAGCGGGATTTACATGTGCATACTTCGTTTTCGAAGGATGCTTTTTCTACCATCCACGAAATGAATACGGCGGCTGCCCGGAAGGGCTTGAAGGCTATTGCAGTCACCGATCATGCGCATTATATAGTAAGACTAAATGAATTTGGGACAATGGATGAATCCTATTACATCGGATTGAAGAAAATTCCCTCCCGAATCCGCTTTCCCGAGGGGGAACTCCGCGTTTTCAAAGGTGTCGAGGCTAATATCGTGCACTCCAGCGGCACGATAGATGTGAGGGAGGGGTTGCTCAAGGATCTGGATATGGTTATCGCAAGCATGCATCCCATGCGTATCCATCCGGTTGATTCGGAGACGACTAAAACAACATTGATCCAAACGATGATAAACAATCCGTATGTAACGGTGATCGGGCATCCCTGCGATCTCAGGTATTTCCCCGACAACCGGTTCCCCGAGGAAGTGGTCGAGGCGGCAGTATTCAATCATAAGCTCTTAGAAGTGAACACTTCTGTCCTGAAGCCCGGAGCCAAACGCAACGGGTGGGATTTGACCCTGCAAATGCTGCGTATCTGTAAGGCTCGGAAGTGCTGTATCTCCATTGGTAGCGATGCGCATAATTGTTATGAAATAGCCGCTTTCGACCTGATCCAAGAAGCGCTGGAAGATGTAGCGTTTCCTGATGACTTGATTGTCAATAATCATGGTGATTTATTAAAAACCTATTTTCGATAGATAAAATATCTCTTTTTGCTGATGAAAAACAGATCCACCCGACGATTCTATTTTGCGCTCACGGAAAGATGCAACCTCCACTGTTCGCATTGCTTCAACCAATCGGGCGAACGCGAAGACACAGATGACCTGACGACAGACCAGGCACTCAACGTGATTGACGCCGCCTGCAGGGAAGGCTACGAATGTATGCAACTCACGGGGGGAGAGGCCTTACTCAGAAGGGATATTTTTGATATCATCCGCCATATCCATGCCAGGGGGATGCTGGTGTCCATACAAACGAACGGGGTGATCGGCAAGAAGGTTATGGCAGCGTTGATGTTGCTTGACGCCGGGCGGACGGAGTTTATTGTTTCTTTAGATGGGATCCGGACACATTCGGCGTTCAGGGGAAGGGAGGCGATGTTACAAACGATGGCATCCATCAGACAGTTGTCACCCTTGTTCCCGCTCAGGATCAATTCGCTGCTGTCGGCGCATATTTCCAGGCAGGAAGTCGGGGCGGTGATTGATCTGGCGTATTCCGTAAATGCGTCTGTCGCATTCAACCCTGTATGTCTTTCCGGCAGAGGGAAAGCTGCCGACGTGATGGGATGCGCGGATTATTTTGCCCGGATGATCGAACTGCAGCGCCAGGGGGGCGTTCGCATCCGGAAAGGGTTTGACTATGCAGACGGTTCTTTTCGCGAAACGGAGGATTGCCCGGTACGCAAGGGGACGGCTATTTTTGTGTCCCATAACGGGGATTGCTACCCCTGCGGTTTTCTGGAAGTCCACAAGGAACTGTGTATGGGTAACTTGGTGGCGCTCCGGTACGATTTGAAGCAGGTGTTCCGGAATTATCCCGTCACATGCCGGAAAGTAACGGACGCGTGCCTGTCCTGTGCATATTATCTTTCAAGGCACTGTTTTGCCGGATGTCCGGCGCGGATCTTTGCTGCGAACAACACCTTTGACGCAAGGGAGATTTATTGCATGAAAGCATATTACTTACTTAACGAACACAAGAAAAATGGAGAAAGTACGCTACCGGGCTCGACGGGAATGGAACGGTCTTGAAATCTTCGACCGCCAGGGGATACAGTCGTTCAAAATCACATCCGGCCCCGATGAGGAGGGCTGGCTCAAAGAGAATTGCGGGCAAACGGAACCCATCATACGCACGCCCTATCCCAAATCAAACCTCTTTTGCTCTGCGCCCAAACGGGTCTACTGGGAAATCACACGCACCTGCAACCTGAATTGCGCCAACTGTTACAACCGCTACCGCTCCGTCAAGAACGAGATGACTTTTGAACAGCAGCGCTACCTGGCGCAAATGCTTTACGACAACGGTGTATGGATTATCCAACTGACGGGCGGCGAACCGACCGTAGTCCCGCATGTCTGGGAATTGGTTGCCTACCTCAGCGACCTGGGCTTTTACGTGGCCATGGGCAGCAACGGGATATATAGCAGGGATACGCTCAACAGTATGCTCCGTTCGCCGCTTGACTGGATCATTATTTCCATCGACGACGAGCATGAGAAACAGGCCGGAAAAGCCACCCTGAAACATCTGCTCCCGGCTAAGGAAACCATACGCGCTTTGATCGGAGCCAACAAGCGAGTGCGCGTCAATACGCTTATTCAGCGGAATAATTATACGTATGAACACCTGGAACCTTTGGCCCGTTTTTGTTCGGAGCATAAGGTGGAATCGATGAACTGCATCCCGCTCCGCCCGTTCACGCTGGAGGAAGCCGTGATAGAGAACCAGTTGAAGCAGCATGAATTCAAGACCTTCATCACAGGACTGAAACAAATCAGGGCGGAATATCCGGATGTGCGGTTCTTCACAACGCTCGACCTGGAATATACCTCACTGGATAATGTGTACGTGAAGGACAAGTCCTGTGCAGCCGGCCGGGAAGGATGCGTGATCTCTCCATATGGTGAAGTCTACGGATGTTCCTACAGCCTGGCATCCATGCCTGATTCCACGGATACTGAAAGAATGCGTTTTGTTGCCGGAAACCTCAGTGAGCGGAGTTTTATGGACATCTGGAACGATGCCGACCGATGGGCTATCTTTCGGTATACAGATCAATACAAACACTTCCGATGCAAGGCCTGTACCTATTATACAAGCCACAAGTGCATCGGGAACTGCCCCATTATGGTCAAAGGATCGCCTGAAGCCTTTGATCCGTACTGTTATGTTGATATCCTATGACCGATACCTTGCCCTATAATGAATTCAGCCCTTATAAACTACTGATGCAGTATGATAAACTGAGGGATCTGGCACAAGGGAAACCCGTCGTTCCCAGCACGCTGGAATTGGATGTTTCCGGTATGTGCAACCACAACTGCCGCTGGTGTGTAGATCCCCCAGGGACGCATAGCAACACGTTAATGAGTGCGGCTATTGCTTTACGAATCTTGCAGGAGGCGCGTGCACTGGGTATACGGGGCGCTGTATTCAAAGGTGGTGGCGAACCGGCGCTACATCCCGAATTAGGTCGGATTATCTGCGAGGCGAAAACGCTGGGCTTTGAAACCGGTGTGGTTACGAACGGTACGCGGCTGGCACATTGGGCGCCGGCTTATCTGGAGGCCTGCGATTACGTCCGGATCTCGGTTGATGCCGTGGATGAAACCATGCGGATGGATATTCACGGCGTTGGCGATTTTACCGGCCTGAAAACTTCAATCTCCGAATTAACGGCATCGCGGCAAGGCAGGCGGCATCCGGTGATTGGGTTAAGTTTTTGCTTAGAGTACAAACACCGGGACAGTATACCTCAGGCCATTGTGCTCGGAGAGGAAATGAAGGTGGACTACGTATTGATCCGTCCGGTATTCGGCGAAGAGATAGGTTATACACCTTCGCATACGCCGGAGGAAGCCGAATCTTTGCGCAGTTGCATACGCACACATGCCGCCCGCCATAAGAGCAATATGATGGTTTTTGCCGGCGACTGGAAAGGAGACGCAGAATATGCCGCCTCACACGGGGTGAAAATCCGGGGGATGGTCCGGCGCGACGGTATTGTTCGCGCTGAAAACTGTAACGGCATCGAGCATATTACGAAACAATGTTATGCCGCCCCCCTGCTATTGGTCATTACCGCCTCCCTGGAGGTTTACTTCTGTTGCTGTACGCGCGGACTGAAACAATTCCGCATGGGCAGGCTCGATTATCTGAAACAGGAACAAGCATTGACCGTTTTTTTTGCAGATAGACAGTACAAACAGCAATTGAGCAGGCTACGTAACTGCGAATGTCTGCCCTTTTGTACGCATCCGTTGCAAAAGTATAACGAGGTCATTGAATATTTGCGACTCAATAACAAGTACCATACACATTTTATATAAAAACAAATGATGACGATGCTAAAAGATTATAACACATGGGCTGTTTTCCCCACGATCGTAAACGTCAATGTGCTCCGGGGAAAATGCCCCTGCCGTTGCGTGCATTGCCCCGTTGGAATCATCACGCCCGGGGAACGCGCCCGGCATTTCGGGCAGCAGGTAATGGATCTGGACCTATTCAAGCGGATTGCCCTGGAAGTTGCCACCTACACACATGCCGCCATCCGTATTCACGCGGTGGGCGAACCATTGCTGTGGGCAGATCTGGACGCTGCCGTCCGGTTCCTTAACCAACACGCCGTCCAATCATGGATATTCACTTGTGCAGTCACGGAAGACCGCAGCATCCTGCGTATCCTCTGCGAACACGTCTCTATCATCGAAGTATCGGTCAATGCAACCGGACGCAGGGAATATCTCGACACCAAAGGCATAGATGCATTCCATTTAGTAACAGACAATATAGCCTACATGGCCAACTATATCGAAGAAAACCGGCTGCCGGCAAGGCTTCTGCTCAGTCGTGTGCAGACGGAGGACGAAAACAGCGATCGGCAATTCAAAACCTATTGGGAAGGAAAAGGATGGGCCGATGATGTATTCATCCGTTCTTATCATAATTACAACGACCTGCTCGACGCAAAGCATGGAGCAAGCATCAAAAAACCCTGCCTGGTACACTGGGCCAGGGCCTCCATAGATTGTGACGGTACAATGGTCTGTTGCTTCAACGAATTATTCAAACAATATACGCCGGACGTCGTACTCGGGAAAGTAAGCGGAAAAACCTCCATCCTGCAGATCTGGCGAGGGCGCAAACTACAACAGATAAGAGCCGGCGACCAGGCAGGGGATTTCTCCGGCCTACCCTTCGATCTACCCTGCAAAAACTGCAAAACCTGCCAGCCTATCGATACCCTGCGGGACACCTCCGAAAAACAGTTGTCGAGAAAGCCATCACCGGCAGCAAATAAAGACCACCAAGCCTGATGCAAGATGCCTGACGTAATCCTGATCAATCCTCCCTATACCGGTATCGAAGACGATGCACTGGAAGAGAATCTCGGCCTGTCCTACATCGCAGGTTACCTGCACAGCAAGCATATAGACGTTGAGGTAAACGAGATGACCGGTAAAATCCCCCTCGACGAACGTCTGACGACATTAGGCGACGCACATATCTATGGCATCAGTTATTACTCAACCGCCACGGAAAGCGTATCCGGGATCGTCGCCTATATCCGCGCTCATAAATCGGACGCATTGATCTACCTGGGTGGTCCGCACCCGACGGCCCTGCCCGACGCCACTCTGGAGCAGATGCCCGTAGACGGCGTTGTTGTAGGCGAAGGCGAACGGTGTTTCCATGAGATTGTGTGTCGGGCAAAAGCCGGTCTGCCGCTCCGGGGTATTATCCACGGACAGATCATACAAAACATGGACGAGATCCCATTTCCCCTACGCGCCGCCGACCGGACCAGGTTTACCCGCCGGCTGGGCAACGCACCTTGCATCTCCCTCCTCTCCAGCAGGGGATGTCCTTACAACTGCCTGCATTGCAACAGTGTGATTATGGGTGGAGGCAACCCGCATATCCGTTTCCGCTCCGTAGCCAACGTCGTAGAAGAGGTGCGGTACGTGAAACAAATAGGACACACCAAGATTAGATTCAACGACGATAATTTCACCGCCAATCCACAGTTGGAAGCACTCCTGGCCGCACTTGCCGGGGAAGCGATCGAGTTCAGGGTATTCGGCCGGATAGAACATCTCACCGAACCCGTCTGCCGATTGCTGAAACAGGCGGGATGCAGTATGTTCTCCATCGGTATCGAATCCTATAATCCCGACAACCTGCTTTTTTTGCGGAAAGCCAACATGCTGCGCCACTTCGACAACCTGAAGATCGCAAAAGCATACGGGATAACGTTGCGGGCCTCCTTTATGGTCGGACTGCCTTTCGACACGGAAGAAACCATCGAAACATACTTTCACAGAGCTGCCGAAGAACTGGAGTTTGACGAATTTGCCGTCTACGGGCTCATCCCCTATCCGGGTACGTCGCTATACAACAACCCCTCGCAATACCATTACGAAATCACCTCCCGCGATTACGCCACATACATGCAAATAGGGAAGGGTGACGAGTCCTGCTTTGTACTCCGGTACAACGACGGCCGCAACGCTTTCGAACCTTCCGACGTTCGCCGGTGGCACCGCCGGGCCAATGCCATACTGGCCACCGGGAAAACACACATACGGGACAGCGCAATCACATAAATTAAAAACACCAGATGAAAAGATGAGAAAAAAAATACTGATAGGAACCCCCGTCACCGACAGTCTCGCATATAAGAATTATTGCCTTGAAAATTATCTTTCCATGCTGCAAGAGTTGAAAAGTGACAAAACAAAACTGAATTTCATGATCATCCTTGAATGTATCCAGCAGGATGCCGCCTATTACATAGACAAATATGCCGGTCGGGATTTCAGGATAGAACTGCAGGATAGCCAATCGGATATTCCGGAAAGAATGGTTGCCTGCCGCAACAGGATGAGGGAAATTGTTCTGGAAGAAGGTTACGACTACCTCTTGTTCCTGGAACAGGACATCCTCCCCGACCGGCGGATACCCGACCTGTTGCTCAAACATGGAAAGCCCGTTTGCAGCGCATTATATTTTAATATTGTCAGAAAAGGAAACCCATCGGTTTCATACCCCGGATACAATCCCATGATCTGGAGATATGAGGATGACACGATTGTCACGCCCTTGTTCGAAGAATTATTCCCTCCCGCCCTTATGAAATTCGACGGATGCGGATTGGGATGCGTGTTGATCCATCGCCATGTGCTGGAGAAAATAGCCTTCCGTTATGAAAAGGACAAACCCTATTTTGAGGAATTTTATTTTATGCATGACTGCAAGCAACATGCGATAGATATCTTTGTTGATACCGGCCTCATCTGCCGTCATTATACCAGGAAAGGATATGAAACCTAATTATATCGCCGCATTTCTTACGCTGGCATGTCCGCGTAAATGTCCGTATTGCCTGAACGGGCAACATGGAGACACCGGGAAATACAAGATCAGCCCGGCTGCGCAATGGGTGCCTGCGCTCAATCGATTGAAAAGCGATATTCCCATCACCCTGCACGGAGGCGAGCCGCTATGCCACCCCGAATTTTACGAGATCGTCAATCATATCCATCCGGATAAATATGTGGATATGCTGACCACCTTCCCTTTCGGTGTAGCGGAATTTCGCGCCAAAATCAAACCGGAACGATTCCGGAACCCCTTTATTTATCCATCCATACGCGTTACCCATCACTTCGACAACATGAACCTTGAGGAAACCGTCAGCAACGTAATGGAACTAAAGAACAGCGGATATAGCGTCGGCCTGTATTTTGTCAATCATCCCGCAATGAAAGCACAGATAGCAGATGCGCTGGCCTACTGCAAGAGCAAACAACTGCCGCAACCTGTCCTGAAGCCTTACCTGGGGAGATATATGGATCGCCCGTATGGAAACTATCGCTACCCGCAAGCCTGTTTTTCCCCTGTGCTGTCTGTCGTGAAATGCCGGAGCAGCAACTTTCTGATCGCTCCCGACGGAAATATCTATGGATGCCACAAGGGATTGTTGGAGAAGATAACCTCCCTCTCCTCCGGCAGTCTGTTTGGCGAATATACGTTTAACCACCCGTTGGATTGCCCTTATTATGGCTCCTGCAATACCTGTGACGTACAGTATAAGTACGACAAGACAGGCAGATGGGGCTTTTCCGCCGTTACAATCACAGGCAGCCAGGTAAAAACTTCCCATTTTGATGAAAGCGATTGGGTAATACCTCATGCCAATCAGGGCTGACCACATCTCTCGGTTAATCCATTATTCCATTATTCTTTCGCAGGCTTACGGGCGCTGAAGGCTAAGAGTTCCTCTATTTGTTCGCGGTTATTACTGAGACGGGGAATTTTGTGTTGCCCGCCTAATTTTCCTTTTTCTTTGAGCCAGTCGTAGAAGACGTTTTCGCGGGCTACGATGATTCTGGGAGGTTGCAGAGACATCTCTTTGTAGCGTTTGGCTTCGTAATCGGAGTTGAGTTCCTGCAGATGCCTATCTAATAAGGTAGCGAAATCGGGTATGGATGGAGGCATTTTCTCAAATTCGATAAACCATTCGTGCAGGCCTTGCGCTTTGTTCAGCATAAAGAAAGGAGCCACGGTGTATTCCTTTACTTTGGCTCCGGTTTCGCGGCAGGTCTGACCAATCGCTTTGTCGGCATTGTCTACCATCAGTTCTTCTCCAAAGGCATTGAGGTAATGTTTGGTCCGGCCGGAGATGACAAACTTGTAAGGAGAAACGGAGGTGAAACGTACCGTGTCGCCTATGATGTACCTCCAAAGCCCTCCGGGGGTGGTGATAACTAAAGCGTAATTGCGATTTGTTTCCACGGCTTCCAAGGGAAGCACGGTAGGATTGTTGGTTTCGAACAACTCGTTCAGGGGGATAAATTCGTAGAAGATACCATAGTCCGGCATCAACAGCAGAGCGGTATCTGCCGGGTCGTCCTGTATGCCGAAGAATCCTTCCGAAGCATTGTATGTTTCCATATAGTGCATTTGCTCCGAAGGAATCAAGGAGTTGTATTGGTCGCGATACGGTTCGAAGCTGATACCGCCGTGGAAGTAGACTTCCAGATTGGGCCATATATCCGTTAGATATTGCCGTCCGGTTTTCTGTAATATCGCTTTTATCAGAACCAGCATCCACGAAGGTACGCCCGACAAACTGTTCACGTCTTTGCCGATGGAGCTTTCTACTATGGCTTGTATCTTGCTTTCCCATTCGTCCATGAGTATGATTTGCTTCTTAGGCACGCGCATCAGATTGACCACGGGATTGAGGTTTTGTATCAGCACGGCCGACAGATCGCCGTAATGCGCTCGCCGGTTCAGGGGCGAAAGGTTGTGGCTGCCACCCAAAATCAAACATTTGCGGGAAAAGAAGCGGCTCTTGGGGTTGTTGCGTAAGTAGAGGGCTACGCAGTCGAACCCGCCTCTATATTGTGCGCACCGTATTTCGGGCGTCATGGGGATGAATTTGCTTTTATCGTTGGTCGTTCCGCTGCTTTTGGCGTACCAGCGCACAGCGGAGGGCCAGAGTATATTCTTTTCGCCGTTTATCATCCGCAACACATACGGTTTGATATCGTCGTAAGTTTGCAAGGGCAGGCGATGGGAAAAGTCGGCATAGGTGCGGATGCTTCCGAAGTGGAATTTTTGCCCCCATTCCGTTTGTTTGGCCTTTGACAAAAGGTTGTCCAACTGTTTGTGCTGAATATCGTTTGCGCATTGTGTGAATTGTTCTATTTCCCGTTGGCGAGGAATCATTATTTGCGATACAATCTTCGTAAACATATCCATACGCGTTGATGATTATTTTTTCGCAAAGTTAATACAAAAAGCCAACGGTACAAATTGCCGGAAAAGACGGGGCGGAGGTGTTCCGGAATGAAGGTAAATCACTATCTTTACGTCGGTTTTAACCGGAATAATTCAAAATGATATAAATAATGAATGTAATATGAAACACGTATTTTTATTGCTTATGACAATAACAATGATGACGGCCTGTACCGAAGGCCGAAAGGTAGAAACAATACCTCCGTTTAATTATACGGTAGATCGATTTGCAGACATACAAGTCTTGCGTTATCAGGTTCCCGGATTTGAGACGCTTTCGTTACAACAAAAGCTGTTGCTTTATCATTTGTCGGAAGCGGCTTTGATGGGAAGGGATATTCTTTTCGACCAGAATTGCCGTTACAATCTGCCTGTACGCCGTGCGTTGGAAGCAGTTTACATCCGGTACAAGGGAGATAGAGAGGAAGAACAGTTCAAGGCGCTGGAAACTTATTTGAAACGTGTCTGGTTCTCGAACGGTATCCACCATCATTATGGAGAAGACAAATTTGTTCCCGGTTTTACGCCGGAATTTTTAGCCGCCAATTTGCAGGGTATACATGCTTCGGAGCTTCCTCTGCGCGAAGGACAAACCTTGGAAGACTTTACAAAAGAACTTTTCCCGGTGATATTCGACCCCGCCGTACTTCCTAAACGAACGGTGCAATCCGGCGAAGAAGACCTCCTTCTTGCATCTGCCAACAATTACTACGCCGGCGGTATTACGCAAAAAGAAGTGGAGGCTTTTTACGCCCAACGAAAAGACCGGAACGACCCAACGCCCATTTCGCATGGACTGAACAGCCGTTTAGTGAAAGAGGCCGACGGCCGGATTGTGGAAAAAGTGTGGAAAGTGGGCGGATTGTATTCCGATGCCATCGAACGAATTGTGGAGGAACTGCAAAAAGCGATTCCTTTTGCCGAAAACGAGGAGCAGAAAGCCGTCATTGAAAAACTGATAGCATATTATCAAACCGGCGATTTGAGAACCTTCAACGCCTACGCTGTGCTATGGGTAAAAGATACGGCTTCGGAAGTAGATTTTGTGAATGGTTTTACGGAAACCTACGGCGACCCGTTGGGTATGAAAGCCAGTTGGGAATCTACCGTTAATTTCATCCATAAAGAAGCCACCCGGCGTACCCGTATCATAAGCGACAACGCACAGTGGTTTGAAGACCACTCGCCGGTAGACAGCCGTTTCCGGAAAAAAGAAGTACGCGGAGTCAGCGCTAAGGCCATTACCGTAACCATGCTGGGCGGCGACTGCTACCCCGCAACCCCGATAGGTATCAACCTGCCGAATGCCGATTGGATACGACGCGACCATGGCTCCAAATCGGTAACAATCGAGAATATTACCG
>JAISZV010000223.1 GCA_031284475.1 Proteiniphilum sp.
TACCGAACTGCCGGCGTTCAACGGCATAGTTATAGGCTTCGCGGGTAGCCGCTTCCGAAATGCCGACCGATTGGGCCATGATCCCCAGGCGGGCTCCGTTCATCAGCGACATCACGTATTTGATCAGCCCCATCCGGCGCGATCCCACCAATTCAGCTTTGGCATTCTTGAAAACCAATTCGCAGGTGGGCGCTCCTTTGATACCCATCTTATTCTCAATACGGCGTACGTCCACACCGCCGTTTTTCTTGTCATAGATGAACATCGACAGTCCGCGGGCGTCCTTTGTCCCCTCCTCCGAGCGGGCAAGCGCCAGGTGAATATCGGCGTCGCCGTTGGTGATGAAACGCTTCACGCCATTCAGATACCACTGGCCTTCCTTTTCGTCGTAAGTAGCTTTGAGCATCACCGCTTGCAGATCCGATCCTGCGTCGGGTTCCGTAAGGTCCATCGACATGGTTTCCCCCTTCACGATGCGCGGCAGGTATTTATCTCTCTGCCCTTGATCGGCAAATTCATAGATAGTCTCTCCGCAATCCTGCAACATCCAGATATTCTGGAAGCTGGCGTCGGCACGGCTGACAATATCGGCGCTCATCATATAAGGCGTCATCGGGAAATTAAGCCCGCCGTATTTGCGTGAAAGCCCCATACCCATCAGTTCCGCCTTGTTGAGCGCATCGAGGTTTTCCTGTGTGGGTGTTGCATAGGTAACACGCCCATTGTTTACGGTAGGCCCGATATGATCTACCTCCTCGGCGTTCGGTTCAATGATTTCGCCGCATATCTCTCCCACTACTTCCAATACTTTATTGTAGCTGTCCATCGCATCCTCAAAATCCATCGGAGCGTAGTCGTATGTCTCGCGGTCTGCGTAGTTTCTCTCTTTCAATTCCACAATCCGTTTCATCAACGGGTGCTGAAGATAATGACGGAATTGCGGTGTATCTGTATAAAAGTTTGCCATTTATTTTCTTGTTATTTTATTACGCTTATTTCGTATTCTTCTTATAGTACTTAATCATTTTCGGAATCACTTTCTCTATTTCGCCGGTGATCACATAATCGGCAATGGAATTGATAGGTGCGTTGGGATCGTTATTGATAGAAATAATGATTGAACTGTCCTGCATACCGGCAATGTGTTGTATCTGCCCCGATATGCCGCAGGCAATATAGACCTTGGGACGGACGGTAACGCCCGTTTGTCCCACCTGCCGTTCATGTTCTGCGAACCCTGCATCTACTGCCGCACGCGAAGCGCCTACTTCTGCTCCCAGCACACCGGCAAGTTGGTAGAGCAACTGGAAGTTCTCTTTCGATCCTACGCCATATCCTCCGGAGACAATGATGGGTGAGTTCTTGATATTTACCTTTGACTTTTCGATATGGCGGCCGATAATGGAAACCACAAAATCCTCCGCCTTTACATAGTCGGCTACGTTGTGTTCCACTGTTTCTCCTTTATAATAAGGATCGAAAAATTCTTTTTTCATCACCCCTTCACGTACTGTGGCCATCTGGGGGCGACAGTCGGGATTAATGATCCACGCTACGATATTACCGCCAAAGGCAGGACGTATCTGGTAGAGCAGGTTTTTGTAGGTCTTTCCCTCTTTCCGGTCTTCGTGATCGCCTATTTCGAGCGAAGTACAGTCGGCTGTAAGGCCGCTGCCCAGAAGGGATGAAACACGCGGCCCCAGGTCGCGCCCGATAATGGTGGCGCCCATCAGGCATATCTGCGGTTGTTCTTTGCGGAAAAGCCCCGCCAGGATGGAAGTATGCGGGAGTGTAGCGTATGGCGACAGGCGGTCATCTTTAAAGATATGCAATACATCCACGCCATAAGGGAATACCTGTTCTTCGATCCGTTCGAGGCCGGCAACGCCGGCGGCGGCAATGGCTTCGAGTTTACAACCCAGCCGGCCGGCAAGCGAGCGTCCTTTGGTCAGTAGTTCCAAACTCACATCGGCCACTATTCCCTCCTCAATTTCCAAATATACAAATAAGTTATTCATTTTTATCGTTCGTTTATTATCCAATCGTGTGACTATCTATCAGTTCCTTCATCAGTTCTTCGATATCTACATCGTCGTCTGCGAGCTGTCTGCTCTCTTTGGCCTGAAACACCACATTCTCTATCTTTTTCACTTTAGTAGGAGAACCGGAGAGTCCGCACTGTACGGGATCGGCTTCCACATCGGCCACACTCCACTCGGTAAGGTTCAGATAAGGACGGCTGTTGTAGATATCTATGTAGTCGATATTCTCCGACTGACGCTCTGTAACGGTTTTGGCATGTTTGTACTTCAATAATAACTTCGCATTGCGGGGACGGCATGCGCGGGCAGAACCATTCACCGTAATAACTACGGGAAGAGGACATTCCACTACTTCTACTCCGTTTTCCAGACGGCGTTTAACAGTTATTTTACCGTTCTCGATCTTTTCGATATTCTCTGCATAGGTAATTTGCGGAACTCCCAGCTTTTCGGCCACCTGGGGGCCCACCTGCGCCGTATCGCCGTCAATGGCCTGGCGCCCTGAGACAATGACGTCAAACTTTCCGATCTTGCGGATCGCCATCGACAAGGCATACGAAGTAGCCAATGTATCGGCGCCGGCAAAAGCCCTATCGGTCAACAGTATTCCGTCATCGGCGCCACGAAACAACCCTTCCCGTAAAATCTCCGCAGCGCGTCCCGGGCCCATAGTCAGCACCGTAATTGTTGAACCCGGAAACCGGTCTTTGATATCCAACGCCTGTTCCATCGCGTTTAAATCTTCGGGATTAAAGATAGCGGGCAATGCCGCCCTGTTTACAGTTCCGTCAGCTTTCATTGCATCTTTCCCCACATTTCGCGTATCGGGAACTTGCTTAGCCAACACAATAATGTTGTATGTCATATTCATTTAGATTAGTATGTATGTTTATTTCTTTCTGCAAAGATACGCAAAAAAATGCCATGCCCTCCGCCTCATTATCATTTTTCTAAAAAACGGGAAGGGCAATTAAACCAAACCTATGGAAATATATCTTTATAAAAACAGCCTGTTTTCCCCAATTCCATCCATGGATTAATACGGACAACCACAGAAAACATTTGTTTTGTCAAATATATGAATGAAATATGATAACTTTGCAATAAATTTTAATCGTATGCAAAAAGTAACATCTTTTCTGACAACCTTTCTCATAGTTTTCCTGATGAGCAACTGCGCGGGGATCAAATACCTGACAGTGGAAACGCGCGAACCGGCACAGATAAACCTGCCTTCTAATATACTTTCCGTAGCGATTGTCAATAATGTGGTACAACAACCGGATGAAGTAGGGCATGACAGTATACCGATAGGGCACACACAAGCGGAAAGAACAAAAGCTTCATCCGACAGCGTCGCCTTTTTCTATACCGAAGCGCTGGCCCAGTTCCTGGATGAGGAGGATTATTTTCAGCAGGTAATGTATTACTACGAACCGCTGAGGGATGACAATGATTTTTTCAGGGAAAAACCAATCGACCCCGAAACGATGAATAAGATCAGAAGGAGTACAGACGCCGATGCGATTATCGCCCTTGATAAGCTGATCGTCGAGACCAAAAAGAGAGACCATTTCCGGCAGCAGGGATACACTTACGCAGATATGACAGGAAAAATACATTCTATTCTCCGTGTATATATGCCCACTATGGAAGGAAAGATCCCCACCGTACAATATAGCGACAGTATTCATTGGGAAGGTTTTGATATACAAGATGGAAGAGCTTATGCCGATATTATGCTCCCTTCCCGTGAGGAAGCGGCAAAAATACTGGCAGTGAGGGCTGCGGAGAAGATGAGCAATGTATTTGCCCCCCATTGGAAGATGCAGGATCGATGGTATTATACGCTTCCCAACTCGCTGATGCGGGAAGGGGAAACATACGCCAAAGGATCGGAATGGAATAAGGCAGTTGAGAGATGGAAATCGTTCTACAACAACAACTCCAAGAGAACCGACAAGGCCAAAGCAGCCAATAACATTGCACTTGCCTATGAAATGCTGGACGATATGGCACAAGCATCGGAATGGGCTACAGTTGCAAACGACCTGTTCAATGAGTTCACAGCGCCCAACTCCCTGGAGAGAAAAAGATCACTACTCTACAAAAACGAAATCCAGAGAAGGCTCAATAACTCTACTATACTGAATATGGATGACTTTTGACAGTATCAGGCTGCTTTTTCCGGGTTTATTGCATTTGAACTAAAAAAAATTTCAAACTTAATTTCCGGTTCTCAAAAAAAATATTACCTTTGCCCTCGAATCTTACAACAGTAACTTTACTCATAACTGCTGTTCTGTTACATTCTTTAAAATTCATTTTTAAATCAATTATATTCTACCCGTTTTGTTCATATTGAATGGAATCAATCCATTCATCGTTGAATCCGGAGATATAATTATTCAACAACAATATTCATTTAAAAACCATAACGAATTTCATACATTTACATGGCTTATAACATTATTGAGCTTAATGAAAAGCTCACAACAGAATTACGGGTTCTTGCCAAAGAGATGGGAATAAGACGCCCCGATGCATACAAGAAAGAAGAACTTATTTATAGGATTCTTGATGAACAGGCAATTGCCGAAACAAAAAAACTGAGTGCAGATAGCGGATTCCAGCAGAGTCACACACCACGTAGAGGTTCCGACGATAAAACAAATAGTCAGAGAAATCAACCGGTTGCCAGGAAAGAGGAGCCCCAAGAAAAAGGAGCCGATAAAAAAGAAGACCGGAAGAAGCCTCAAAGTAAACCACAACCGGTTCAGGCAACAGAGAGCCCCAAATTAGTGAAGAAGGAGCCCGTTACCACGGAAGAGGAAATTCCGGCGGTACAAAATAGCGACCCTATCGCTCTGCCCGAAGTGAAACCGGTAACCCCAAAAACCATTGAGGAAAAGAGTGTCGAGAGCATTGAAAAAAGAGTTGACGTATCCGAGAAAAGAGAGAAAGAAGAAGTTACCCCGAAGGCTCCCGAAAAACCCATCCAATTGGTTTTCCGCTCTTCAAAACACCGGAATGAAGAAAGGAGCGCGCCCGTGCCCGTAACATTACCTCCGGTGGTAGCCGAGGAGGCGCCTGAAGAAAAAAACGCCTCGCCCGCAAAAGAAGCGCCCGTAGCAGGTAGCAGGCTCTCTTTGATGGATCTTTTATCTCCCTCGCCGCTACAACCCAAACAGCCGCTTGCACACCAGAATAAAACGCAGCCACAGGCTCACCATCAGGCGCAGTTGCAGCCCCAGGCTCATCACCATCATCAGGTGCAGTCGCAGCCACAGGTTCATACTCCATCCCCGCAACAAAAGGAAAAAGATTCAGGGAAGGAAAAAGATCCCGGTTATGATTTCGACGGCATCCTGAATGCCGCCGGCGTGCTGGAGATCATGCCCGACGGTTATGGGTTCCTACGCTCATCCGATTACAATTATATGTCGTCACCCGACGATATTTATGTATCCCAATCACAGATCCGTCTCTTCGGACTGAAAACCGGCGATGTGGTGGAAGGGCCTATTCGCCCCCCCAAAGAGGGAGAAAAATTCTTCCCGCTGGTAAAGGTCGATAATATTAACGGACGAAACCCCGACGATGTACGCGACCGTGTGCCTTTCGATCACCTGAAACCACTTTTCCCGAATGAAAGATTCAATCTAACCAAAGGACATAATGATAATCTTTCCTGTCGCGTAGTCGATCTCTTCTCCCCCATCGGGAAAGGACAGCGCGGCCTCATCGTAGCGCAGCCCAAAACAGGGAAAACGATGCTGCTGAAAGATATTGCCAACGCTATTGCCGACAATCATCCGGAAGTATATATGATCATACTGCTGATAGACGAACGGCCGGAAGAAGTAACCGACATGGAGCGGAGCGTGAACGCGGAAGTGATTGCTTCCACATTCGACGAACCAGCAGACCGCCACGTTAAGATTGCCGAAATAGTACTGAACAAAGCCAGCCGCTTAGTGGAATGCGGGCACGATTTGTTCATACTTCTCGACTCCATCACCCGCATGGCCCGCGCCTATAACACCGTACAGCCCGC
>JAISZV010000001.1 GCA_031284475.1 Proteiniphilum sp.
CCGTCAATATTTTTACCGGTTTGTTTGCTTTTCTTGACCGGATGATGTAATTTAGGGCCTCGAAAAAGAACAACGAATAAAGACAGTTCTGACAAGTTTCTATTTTGTATCTTTACGGACACATTTTTTTGAATTTAAATAAATAATCTTATGAGATCAACCTGTTTATTATTTTTCTTTTGCCTCCCTCTCTTTCTTTTCTCCCAAGACATACAAATAACGAATGGCCCTTATATCCAGCGTATAGGTGAAACCGAAGCGACCATCATCTGGACGACCAATAACGATGCCATAACGTGGCTCGAACTGGCTCCTGCCGGAGATGATAGTTTTTATGCAACAGAAAGGCCCCGGTATTACGACATATCCCACGGCAACCGTGTAATAGGCAAATTACATCATATTACCTTGAAGGGACTTTCGCCAGGAACCACATACCGGTACCGGATATTTTCGAAAGAAGTAGTCGGTTATGCAGGCCACCGGATATTATTCGGTACTATTGCCTCATCCGAGGTATATAGCAGAAACCCTCTTTCATTCACCACTTTGGATCGGAATAAAAAAGCTTTTTCTTTTCGGGTAGTCAACGATATACATGGAAAAAGCGATAATTTACGGGCCATGCTGAACGACGTAAAAAAAGAAAATACCGATCTGGTCATCTTTAACGGCGATATGATCTCAACCCTCAACGACGAAAAAGAGATATTTACCGGTTTTATGGACACGGCAGTAGAACTTTTTGCCAAAGAGATACCTCTGTTTTATACGCGGGGAAATCACGAAACCCGGGGAAGAGCAAATAGCAAGCTTTACGACTATTTTCCGGGTAGCAACGGAAAATTTTATTATGCCTTCCGCCATGGGCCGGTCTTCTTTCTGGTACTTGATAGCGGTGAAGATAAACCTGACTCCGACATCGAATATTCGGAATTGTCGCAATTCGACAATTACAGGGATGAACAAAAGGAGTGGATTGAAACGGTTATCACCACATCCGAATTCCGGTCGGCTCCTTTCAGGATTGTCATCATGCACATTCCGCCGGCAGGTAGCACATGGCACGGTACCCAGGATATCGCACGGAAATTCCTACCATTACTGAATAAAGCCAATATCGACCTGATGTTATCCGGACACACTCACAATTACAAATATATTGATAAAGGAGAAGATCAAAATATTCATTTCCCCGTGCTTATCAATGACGATGAAACCTATCTCGATATCACGGTAGATTCCAGGATAGAGGTACAACAGAAAGACATGTTGGGGAAAACGTTACATACACATATAATCAACGGAAAAAAATGAGGAAAACAATGCTGTTTTTGTGCGCATCACTCATCGCAATCACAGGAATCCGGGCGCAGGAGGAATGCACAGGAGAGAAAAAAGAATGTAACCTGAACGTCGCATCATTCAACCTGAGGATGGACACTCCCGCCGATGGCAAGAACGCCTGGGCCAACAGAAAAGAGATGGTGAAAGGCTTGATCGGGTTCCACGATTTGGACGTCATCGGCACGCAGGAAGGATTTAAACATCAACTGGACGGCATCCTCGAACTGGAGGGTTATGCCTATGTGGGCGCCGGGCGCGATGACGGGAAAGACGCCGGCGAACACTCGGCTATCCTGTACAAAAAAGATCGTTTCAAATTGCTTGATAACGGCGATTTCTGGTTCTCCGAAACACCCGGCGTTCCCGGTAAAGGATGGGACGCCACCTGCTGCAACCGCATTTGTTCATGGGCAAAATTCCAGGATAAACTATCGGAAAAGGAATTTTTTGTGTTCAACTCACATTACGACCACGAGGGGAAAGCGGCACGCAAAAACTCTTCGCTGTTGCTGCTGAAAATGATTGAGCAGATTGCCGGAGACAACCCTGTATTCGCCACGGGCGACTTCAATGCCACTCCCGACGATGAACCCATTCAAACCATTTACAACTCGGCCAAACTCAACGATTCTTATCTTGTGACCCGGAAACCGCCCTACGGTACCGAGGGCACTTTCAACGCGTTTCAACTCGATGCGCCGATGAAAAACCGGATCGACTATATCTGGGTGACGCCCGGTATCACGGTAAAGAAGTACGGAGCGCTCAACGACATGCAGTACGGGCGGTTCCCTTCCGACCATTTTCCTGTAGTAATCAAAGCCGCGCTGTAACGGAACCGGCCTGAAAAATAAACGGCAAAAACCCCGGCCACAGATTGGGCCGGGGTTTATTTACCTATAAATATCTATTGCTTAAGAGAGTTTCTCCAATGCTTTCTTGACCCGTGCAATCGCCCCGGTGATACTTTCATCGGAAGTGGCGTACGACAAACGAATGTAGCCGGGAGCGCCGAAAGCGTCGCCGCCCACGCAAGCTACATGGGCCTCTTCCAATATATACATGGCCAGGTCTGTGGCTGTCCGTATTGTTTTTCCATTATACGACCGCCCCAAGTAACCGGAACAATCGGGAAAAATATAAAAGGCTCCCATAGGATTGTTCACTTTGAGTCCGGGTATCTGCCCGAGCAATTCCACGATAAGGGTTCTTCTCCTTTCAAAAGCTATCCGCATCTCCTCCACGCAGGACTGGTCGCCGGTATAGGCCGCCAAAGCCGCTTTTTGGGAGATGGAAGACGGGCCCGACGTGTATTGTCCCTGCAACATACTGCAAGCCGACGCGATCCGTTGCGGCGCAGCAATCCATCCTATACGCCAACCGGTCATGGCATACCCTTTCGATACCCCGTTTATCACTACCGCACGGTCGCGGATGGTATCGAACTGCGCTATCGATTCATGTTTCCCTATATAGTTGATATGCTCATATATCTCATCGGTGATCACATATACGTCGGGATATTTTTCCAGCACACGGGCGAACGCCGCTAATTCGTCTTTGGTATACACGCTTCCGGTAGGATTCGATGGAGAGCAGAGGATGAAGGCTTTGGTTTTCGGGGTGATGGCTTTTTCCAATTGCTGCGGGGTGATCTTAAAATCCTGTTCGATTCCGGCAGAAATGAACGCCGGAGTTCCTTCCGCGAGTTTCACCATCTCCGGGTAGCTAACCCAGTAGGGAGCAGGAATAATGACCTCTTCGCCCTTATCCACAATAGAAAGAATAACATTGCACAACGATTGTTTTGCTCCACCGGAAACCACAATTTGTGCAGGCGTGTATTCCAGTTCATTCTCAACTTGCAGCTTTTCGCAGATCGCCTTCCTCAGGTCGGGAAATCCGGCAACGGGAGAATAAAAAGAGAAATTATCGTCAATCGCTTTCTTGGCCGCCTCCTTTATATGACCGGGAGTAGTAAAGTCGGGTTCTCCCACACTCATGTTGATTACATCAATGCCCTGCGCTTTCAGTTCATTGCTTTTTTGTGCCATCGCAAACGTTTCGGAAGGCGATAAGGCGGTCAATCTGGCTGATAATAAATCCTTCATAAATTACAATAAATTTAGACTTTCTGTTAGATAACGGGAGCAAAGATAATAAAAATACCATTTCAACAGGCAATTCCCTATATAAACGATAACAATATTACCTTTGGCTTTACAAAACAAAAAAGTTGCATAAACAGCCCTCATTATATATTTAATTAAGAAATAAGACAATTAAAGACCCAATACAAACAATTATTTTACAATGGCTTATATATTTTGAGAGATAAATATAATTATTTGCTACGACGTGTGCTTACATCTTTTTTTATCTGTTTTATTACGGTCAAAAGAAGTGAAATATCATTTCGCAATGTGTCAAAAATCACATCAGTATCAATTTCACATGAGCCAACCGGTCTCGCATACCCATAATATCACTCCATGGAACCGATAGGTAATTTGGCAAGAGTTGTTTTTCGGTATATCTGTCAAGCCGTTTTATTTCTTCCCAATAATGATAAAACTCATACAAATGCCATTGAGTTTCAAGATTCCGCCGGCAGATTTCGTTAATTCATTCAGGTCCGTAATGGTTGCTGTACTTTCGAGCAGGTTTTCAATTGTTATTTCAATTTGCTCCAACACCTCAGTTGTCAAAATATTTTGTCAGACATATACAATTTCATTCATAATCCGCTTCAGGAAAGAAGAAGATGAGTTTTTATGTTTTCGCACAACATCAACTGTAACACCCAGCGCTTTCTCAAGCTCAGCAGGAAGACCAACTAACGATTTCAATCCCAACAATTTACCTTCATAATAGATATCAACATCACTCTTTTCGGTCTGTTCATCGCGAGCTACGGAACCGAAGATTCCAATACGTTCTATACCGTATTCCTCAGCATACTGCACTTTGAATTGTTTCAGTTTCAGCAAATATTCATCGGTAGTCATCATTGCTATACTGCTTTTATTACCTGCCAAAATATGATTTTACACGCAAATTTGAAAAATTTGTTACGACACAAATGCTTCATGTAACGAACTTTTGACAGAAAACGGTTGACAAAGATACCTTCTTTTTATTAAGTCTTTTTTTTGATGGCTGCCGGGTACCCAATACAATCAAGCCTTGTGTCCGGTTTCTGTCCGTCATGCCGGGCGAACAACAAAAAAGGCTGTATTAAACAGCCTTCTATATATTTATTTTATTCAATGTTCAAAACAAAGCTTTCGTAATCCCTTTCCGGATTACTCAGCTTAAGACGATTGTCTTTTCAATCAGCTCGCCATACGCAAGCTGGCTCTCAAACTCCTGAGTCTATTCAATCTGTTGGCACGATATGTAGCCGACCCGTTCGAGATGTTCTGCTCCAGATACTTTATCTGAGAGAGAATTTCTTCTTTTGTTAGGCTTTTGATAGTCATCATAATTTCCTTCTTTATAAGTTATGATTTATCGGCGCCCGTTTACAAGAAACCTTGTTAGTAAATTATTGATAACCTAAAAATGATTTCAAATAACTCGCTTGCCATTTAAATCACGGCAAAGATACAACAAAAAACATGTTATACAACATATTTTTGATAGATTTTTCCATCTCTAAGATAGAGATGATCTATTATAATAGATAAAACCCTGTAAACGTAATGTCTACAGGGTTTCTCTCTTTTTCGCGGAAGCGACGAGATTCGAACTCGTGGTACAGTTACCCGTACGGCAGTTTAGCAAACTGCTGGTTTCAGCCACTCACCCACACTTCCCGATGGATTTTTGTGAAATCGGATGCAAATATACAAGTTTGTTTTTAACTTGTCAAAGAAAAGGCGACATTTTCAAATGAATCTTTCTATTTTTGTACCGCTTCTCATGAAACCCTATACAAAATGAAACAGGTAAAAAAGAAAATATTGTTATTGGCCGCCGGCATTCTGCTACTGGTATTCATTGCGGCGGGTATCTTCCTCTATAGTACGATCTTTCAGCCTTTTTCCCTTTCGGAAACAGCATATATCCACATCGGCCGGGAGAGAAACTATGAAGAGGTGGTAAGGCAACTGAAAGAAGAGGCGGAACTCCCTTCGGAAAAGATATTCCGGTTGCTGGCCGAACGGATGAATTACCCCAACATGGTAAAAACCGGGAAATACGCTATTGAAGACGGTATGACAATGCCCGATGTAATCCGGCGGCTGCGGTCGGGTAACCAAACGCCGGTAAACCTTACGTTCAACAATATGCGTACCGGGGAGAACTTGGCAGGGCGCATCTCGCAACAATTAATGGCCGACAGCCTTTCGCTGCTGAATGCCCTCAATGACCCGGCCAATGCCGAAAAATTCGGGTTCGACGAACAAACGTTCATCTCGATGTTCATCCCCAATACCTACGAAGTATATTGGGATATAAGCATCGAAAACCTGTTGAACCGCATGAAAAGGGAATACGATCTCTTCTGGAACGAAAGCCGGAAAGAGAAGGCCGGGAAAATAAGGCTTACGCCGGTGCAGGTCTCTACCCTGGCGTCCATTGTGGAAGAAGAAGCTACGTATGCCGATGAGTACCCCACCGTGGCAGGCCTGTACCTGAACCGGTTGAACAGGGGTATGCGCTTGGAAGCCGATCCCACGGTAAAGTTCGCGGTGGGAGATTTCTCTTTGCGTCGCATTTTATTCAAACACCTCGAAGTGGAATCGCCCTATAACACGTATAAGAACAGCGGACTGCCGCCGGGGCCTATCCGGGTACCCTCCATCAAAGCGATAGATGCAATCTTATCGCCTCAGCAACACAACTATTTGTTCATGTGCGCCAAAGACGATCTATCAGGGCGGCATAACTTTGCAACTACCCATGCCGAACATGCGCGTAATGCTGCGGCATACCGGAGAACATTAAATATGCGGGGAATATATTGAATTAGGTAAAGGGGGTTATCCGGGTAAGGCTTTTTAAATGGAGGACTCTACTGAAAATATCACGGATGGAGCAGTTTGTCATCTTTTATTCTTCAACCGCTGTTTCACCATCTCTTTATCCCGGTGTATCTGCGCCGTCAGTTCTTCTTTGGTATCAAATTTCCGGTCGGTACGGATAAAATCGATAAACTCCACGCTCATTGATTGGTTATACAGATCGCCGTGGAAGTCGAAAATATTAACCTCCACGCTAACCTCATTGTCCGAATGCAGCGTAGGCCGCTTCCCTATATACAACATTCCGGGATAGATAAGATCGCGCAAATGCACCAATACGGCATAGACGCCCAACTCCGGCGTCACCTTATAACGTTCCCAAACCCGCATATTGGCCGTAGGGAAGCCGATAGTACGGCCTACCTGATAACCCTCCACAATTTTACCCGACAACCGGTAATTATATGACAACAGTTCATTCGCCGCTTTTATCTTCCCCGCTTTCAGCAGCCGGCGTATCTGCGACGAGCTCACCTCGTTGTCTCCATATTGAAGCTCGGTAGCAAGGATCACATTTACGCCCAACTCCTTTCCGTATTGATTGTATTCGGGATAACTCTCCGCCCTGTTGTGCCCGAAGCGATGATCGTATCCTACAAGCAGCGTATCCACATGAAGCTGTTCTTTCAGCGCTTTCATCATAAATTCTTTTGCGGAGAGTTGCGAAAGTTCAACGGTGAACGGAAGGCTGATGCAATAGTCAACGCCTGTGGTTGACAACTGTTCTACTTTCTCATCAAACCCGCATAAGAGCGCCGGCTGATAATTTTTTTGCAGTACTTTTCGGGGATGCACGGGAAAGGTGATCACCGCAGAGGGCAACCTGCGCCTTTCCGCCTCCCTCTTTACCTGATCGATCAAATGCCTGTGGCCGATGTGTACGCCATCAAAAAAACCTAACGTAGCCACGAAAGAGAGGTCGCCAATTCCTTTCTCTACCGCTAAATCTATGAGTTCCAAAATTGAGTAAATTACGTATTAAACTGCGAATATAAAACGAATTTGGCAAAGCTTTGTTTAAAAAAGAAAGATTCTTTTGTTAATACTGTTATGTAAAATGCATTAAAGCAAAATTATCAACCAATTATCCGGCGAGGCTTTCAAGAGTGGGCTCATTTGTGATTTTAAAGGGAAAAATCACTAATTGTGGTGATTGACGGGTATGCCGTTTTCTTGTTCCTTTGCATCCGAATTTCCGTATTCTTGCTTAGAGTTAGAGAATACAATGTAATCTATTAAAGCAATCAATAATGAAAAAACTGTTTTTAACGATATTTGTTTCCTGCGGTACATTTTTTGTATTTGCAAATGATATCGACCCGGCAAAGGAGATCAATCCGGATGATACGCTGAAAGTGTATTACCTGAATGAGGTGGTGATAAGTAGTTCGGCAAAAGAGACCAACGACCTGAAAAACCTGCCCACGGCGGTTTCGGTAGTGCCTCCCCGTCAATTGCAGGACGCTCGCATAGAGTCGCTTCCCCAGTTGAGCGCTTTCATCCCTAACTTTTTTATTCCCTCCTACGGGGCAAAAGTCTCCACGCCTATCTATATCCGCGGCGTTGGCGCCCGCCTCGGGGCGCAGACGGTAAGCCTCTATGTGGACAATGTGCCCGGTTTCAACCCTTCGGCATTCGATTTTGAATTTCAGGATATTCAGCGTATCGAGGTGCTCAGGGGTGCGCAGGGCACGCTGTATGGGCGAAACGCCATTGGCGGTATTGTGAATATATACACCCTTTCCCCTCTCTCTTTTCAGGGCGCCAAACTGATAGTGAGCGGCGGCAATTACGGGCGGTTCTCGGTGAAAGGGTCGGACTACAGGAAGCTTTCCGATCGTTTCGGCCTTTCCGTAGCCGCTTATTATAAGCGCGACGACGGCTATTTTATGAACAGCTATACCGGGAAGAATGCCGATGCGTCGGAGAATGCCGGGGGAAAAGTCAAAATGGAATGGCAAGCCTCTCCCTCCTTTAGGGCGATGCTGTCCGGCAGTTACGATTATCTCTCCGGCGGCGCTTTTCCCTACATGCACAGAGACTCTTCAGCGGTCGGTTTCAACGAACCCTCCTCTTACGACCGTCATCTGTTGACGAACGGATTGTCGCTCGATTTTACCGGTAAGGGCTACACCCTCCATTCAACCACCGGTTTCCAATACCTGAAAGATGACATGAAGATGGATCAGGATTATACGCCCAAGCCGGTTTTTTCCATCAACCAGAAACAGAAGCAGCATTCCGTAAGCCAGGAAGTAACCGTGAAATCGAACGCACAGGGAAACTACCGCTGGGTAGTAGGCGCTTTTGGGTTTTATGATAACCGGGAGATCGATACGCCGGTAGCGCTTAAAGAAGGTATGGTGAAGGCGTTGCAGGGGTTTATAGACAAAGGTATGGCAAATTCGGGAGCGCCTCTCCGTTTGGCGCTTGAGAACAACCGGATCGATCTGCCCGGCGTTTATACCAAACCGTCGCGTGGAGTAGCATTGTTTCACCAGTCCACGCTCAACAACCTTTTAGGATTGAAAGGCTTGTCGGCCACTGCCGGAATCCGTTTCGATTACGAACATACCGGCATTGATTACTATACCGAAAGCGATGGGGGAGATTTGAATATTGAGTTCTCAATCCCCGGCAGGCCTATCCCGCCAATATCTGTGGAGGGCGACACCTTATTACAAGGCAATTACAGTAAAGATTTCTTGCAGGTTCTCCCCAAGTTCTCGCTGAAATACCAGTTTTCACCCACCGCGCAGGTTTATCTTTCCGCTTCAAAAGGATATAAAACGGGAGGATATAATGAGCAGGTATTTTCCGACGTATTGCAAAGCGCCCTTATGGAGTCGATGGTCAGGAATGTGCTGAAGAAGGCGCCCGGTGGAATGTCCCTTCCCGAAATACTTCCCATTGAGGATATGCCGCCGCTTGAAGCGCAACTCTCTTACGATCCGGAAACCAGTTGGACTTACGAGTTGGGCGGCCGTTGTGAGATGTTGGATAAAAAACTTTCTCTTACCTATGCGCTTTTTTATACCCGCGTCAATAATTTGCAGATTACCCAATTGGCGAAACAGGGTACATCGGGACGCACTATTGCCAACGCGGGAAAATCGGAAAGCAAAGGTTTTGAGTTGAGCCTTAAATATGTGCCGGTAGATAATGTATCGCTCTATGCCGATTATGGGTTTGCCGACGCCCGCTTCGTCAATTATAAGATTATGGAAGCGGACTACTCCGGCAACCATGTGCCTTTTGCGCCTCAGCATACGTTAAGCCTGGGGGCCGGCTATGTATGCCGCCTCCCTTACGGTTCATTTATCGACCGTTTAACGGGGAATATACAATACCGGGGGATAGGAAAAATCTACTGGACAGAATCGAATCGGGACTATTACAAAAAGGGAAAACTTTACCAGCCTTTTTACGGGATCACCAATGCCGGCCTTTCGGCAGAGAAAGGGGCCTTTGGCTTGGAATGCTGGGTAGAAAACCTTTTCAACACAAAATATAACTCATTCCTGTTCGAGGCAACCGATATGACGACCGGCGAAACGAGCGCGTTTGTGCAGCGCGGATATTCCACCCGTTTCGGCGCTACGTTGCGGTACGCTTTTAACAGGTGATTCCTGAAGATTGATCTTCCCGGCCGGTAGCTGTACGGCAATCAATGCCGCGCCGGAAAGCAACAGGATAATAACAGCCCATTCCCAACGTTTGGGCTGTTCTTTTTTCTCCTTTTTCGTCCTGATAAACAACAGGGAGCCGATACCGTAAAAGAGTACCGGAAGGAACAGGCATTTAACGCCTACCGCCCCGTTCAACCGAATATCCAGATCAGCAGTACAACGATAACCAGCGACGGGAGCATATTCATGATGCGGAGTTTTTTTATTCCCAGTATGTTAACGCCGAGCCCAATCAGTAAAATACCGCCGGTGGAAGTAAGTCCGAGGATGATGTCGTCGGTAAAGAAAGTGGCGGCATATTTAGCCAACAGGGTAAGGGAAACCTGGAAGATAAAAAGCGGGATAGCGGAGATGGCAACGCCCACGCCAAAAGCGGAAGCCAGCAGTATGGCAGAGAAGAAATCCATCAGCGATTTGGTGAAAAGCAGGTCGGGCGAGCCGCCTGTCCCTTCCCTGATGGCGCCGATAATAGTCAGAGAGCCCACGCAAAAAAGAAGGAACGCAGTAACCAACCCCTCCGAAAATTTCTCACTGCCGATGCGGAGGCGGCGCTTTAGCCAATCGCTCAAATGCTCCGTCCCTTTTTCAAGGTCGGCCCATTCTCCCAGCAACGAGCCTATAGCGAGGCTGCTTACCACAATGAGTATCTTTTCCATCTCAATGGCCATAGATGCGCCGATGGCCAGCGTAAAAAGGCCGATAGCCTGAAAGTAGATGGTAGTAACACGTTCGGGCATTCGTTTTTTCAATAGCAGGCCAATCGCGCCACCGCCCACTACTGCCGCTGTATTCACAAGGGTTCCTATCATTTTTTATCCGATAAACTGCAAAAGTATCAATTTTTTGTGATAAACAGACCAAAGTCTCTTTTATATTGATTAACTCTCGCCTTGATGATAGTTGCGCCGCCCGGTTAATAATTTTTATGAAGGAATTGCGGGACGCCGCGACGGAGCGTCTCAAGCGTTGCGCCGCCCGGTTGATAATTTTTATGCCGGGTATAAGTAACGCACAAATAAATACCAAGCGCCATTGCGTATAACTCCTATTGATTCGCGCAGCGTTTAATCCCGTTTTGCCCGGTATTGATATTTTCATTACCTTTGTAACGAGCCGTCCGAAATGATGAAAAATGAAGCAGGCGGAGGACGTTCGCCCATTTCCGATAAGTTTTGAATGAGTTATAAAATAATATTTAGTATATGTACAATTGGTTTGAGTGCAAGATAAGGTATGACAAGATGCTGGAGACCGGCATGCAAAAAACGGTAACGGAACCCTATCTGGTAGATGCGTTGTCGTTCACCGAGGCGGAAGCGAGGATTATTGAAGAGATCAAACCCTTTATTTCGGGAGAGTTCTCCGTATCCGATATCAAACGGGTGAAATATGCGGAATCGTTCTTCAATGAAACGGGCGATCGTTACTATAAGGCGAGACTCTATTTCATTACGCTCGATGAAAAGAGCGGTTCGGAGAAAAAAACGGCGGTCAACATGCTGGTGCAGGCCTCCACGTTGAAAGAAACGGTGGAGATCGTAGAGGCGGAAATGAAAAAGACCATGATCGACTATGCCCTTGCCTCAGTAGCAGAAACAGCCATTATGGACGTGTTCCCCTATGGGGAAGAAAAGAGTAAAAAGGAGGAGGGGTGACAATACAATCCCATATTGACGCTTTGCGGAAGACTATTCCTTCCGGCGTGAAGTTGGTAGCGGTTTCAAAGTTCCATCCCGCAGAAATGATCCGGGAAGCCTATGACGCCGGGCAGCGAATCTTCGGGGAGAGTAGAGTGCAGGAACTGGCCGCCAAAAAAAACCGGCTTCCGGAAGACATAGAGTGGCATTTTATCGGAAACCTGCAACGGAACAAGGTGAAGCATATCGCCCCTTTCATCTCCCTTATCCATAGTCTCAACAATGAGCCGCTATTGTTGGAAATAGAGAGGCAGGCGGCGGCCAACAACCGGGTTATATCCTGCCTGTTGCAGATACATATTGCCGAAGAAGAAAGCAAATCGGGTTTCTCGCCCAACGAATGCCGGCGGTTCCTTGAAGAAGGTAAATGGAAAGCGTTTCCTCATGTACGGATTGCCGGAGTAATGGGAATGGCTACCTTTACCGCCGATGAAAACCAGGTACGCAGAGAGTTCCGGCAATTGAAATTACTGTTCGACGAATTAAAAACCGCTTATTTCCCGGATGATCCTTTTTTCAAGGAAATATCGATGGGTATGACGGGCGATTACCGGATTGCGATAGAGGAAGGAAGCGTTATGATACGGATAGGCACGTTGATCTTTGGAGGCCGTTGAGCCCTCCGGTTGCCGGTTTACGGCTTATTTTCGATATAAGATATTGATTTGATCGATAAAATGCCTACTTTTGTTGATTATAAAATTTTTGAAAAACATCATACGTTCATGGTCAATTTAGAAACAACTTTTGCAGGGTTACGGTTAAAAAATCCGTTAATAGCCGGAAGCAGCGGCCTTACCAATTCCATAAAGAGTATTAAAGAGTTGGAAAATGCCGGTATAGGGGCAATCGTATTGAAATCCCTGTTCGAGGAGCAGATCGAGAATCATTCCGAAAGACTCTCCCGGATTGCCGATTACCCGGAAGCGGCCGATTACATCAACACATACATAGAGATGAATCACATGGACAAGTACCTGGATTTAATCCGTTCCGCCGGGGAAGAATGCGATGTGCCCATCATTGCCAGCATCAATTGTTATAAATTGAACCGGTGGGTTGAATTTGCCAAAACCATCCAGGACGCCGGCGCAGATGCAATTGAACTGAATGTGTTTGTATTGAATGCGGGAGAATTTGAAGATACCTATCTGGAGAATTTTTATGTGAACACCGTAAAGGAGTTGAAAAAGATAATCCGTATCCCTGTCGTTATTAAAATGTCAAAGAACATCAGTAACCTGCCGGGGTTGGCAGGCAGGCTGAAAGCGTTGGGAGCCGGAGGGGTAGTGCTTTTTAACCGCTTTTATCAACTCGATATCGATATTAAGAATCAGGAAATCACTTCCGGCCCGGTATTCAGCAATCTTTCCGATTTCAGTGAAACACTGCGTTGGACAGCCATTGTTTCGGGGCGCGTTCCCGGGTTCGACATTGCTTGCTCGTATGGAATCCATTCATGGGAAGACGCTATTAAGGGAATCCTGGCCGGGGCGGGAGCGATACAGCTTTGCAGCCTGCTTTACGAACAAGGGCCCGGCGCGATAGAAAACATCCTTACCTGCATGGAAGAATGGATGCTACAAAGCAACTATGAGCGCATAAATGATTTCAAAGGTAAATTGAACTTTGCAAATATTAAAAGCCCGGCGCTGTATGAAAGGGTACAGTTCATGAAATATTTTTCCAATTATAAGTAAGAAGTTGAACCCGGCTCAAAAGCCCCTTTTGGCCTTAGCGTTAAGAATAAGCGTTGCCGTATGAATATCCAGCAGTTAGAATACATTATCGCGGTAGATAATTACCGCCACTTCTCCAAAGCAGCAGAGGCTTCTTTTGTAACTCAACCCACATTGAGTATGATGATTCGGAAGATGGAAGAAGAATTGGGCGTAAAAATATTCGACCGTTCCCAACTCCCGGTTCAACCTACCGGAATCGGCGAACAGATCATCGCCCAGGCTCGCGTGGCGGTAGCCCAGGTGAGCCGGATCAAAGAGATCATACAGGAGGAAAGAGGTATTGTGAAAGGCGTTTTCCGTTTGGGGATTATTCCTACCGTATCTCCTTACCTGTTGCCGAAATTGATGCAGGTTCACCGTGAAAACAGGCACGACGTCCGCATCGTTATTTCCGAACTGCCCACCCATCAGATACTAAAGGGGCTTTCCAACGATTCGCTGGATGGGGGCATTCTGGCTACTCCTCTAAAGGAACCGGCCATTAAGGAATATCCTATCTATTATGAACGGTTCTTCGCCTATGTATCTCCGCAGGAGAAGTCGCTGTACGCCAAAACAGCGCTCGACGAAAGCGACCTGAACACCTCCGCGCTCTGGTTGTTGGATGAAGTGCATTGCTTCAGAACCCAGATACTGCATTTGTGCAACCTGAAGAAAAAGCATGCCATGAACAATTCCGTTTTTTCTTATGAGGCGGGCAGCATAGATACGCTCATCAATATCGTGGATCAGAACGAAGGGCTTACCGTTATTCCGGAGATGGCGGTTGCCAATATGAGCGAGAAGCAGAAAAAGAATGTAAGGCCTTTTAAAAACAGCGCCCCGGTGCGTGAAATCAGCCTTATCACCCGGCAGGAGTTTATGAGGGAACGTTTGATCGGCATTATTATCGACGAAATGAAAACGGCCGTTCCCAAATCGTTTCAGGATACGGCGATGAAGAAATACGTCGTACCGTTGTAATTCTTGCCGGCGGTTTTCGGCCGGCTCCGGTAAATTCTTTCCGGCTTGCGCATCCAAAACCGGCTTGCCCCTTTGCCGGGCAATTCCGGAAATCCTTCGCGATTACCGAACGCTTTCAGTTTGTTTATTCTTGCGTAGAACATTCTCCTATGTAACTAACCAGTATCGTATTGAACTACAGGTATAAAAGATTCTCCTTATGCAGTAGATTTAAGTTTTTCAAGTGTTTTCTCCAGTCTTTTGATTTTCATTCCCTTATATTTTTTTTGAGACTCAATTAAGTCCTGCGGATTGTATTTCTGTTTTGACGACATCATAGTGTAATAAATAACAGCAAGTTTACGTGCCGTTGCCACAATAGCAACTGCCGCTCCGGCTCTGGAACATACCCGTCTGTAAAAATCGCCTAAGGGACCTTTATTATTTCGCAGACTCATCGCTGACATTCGGAAT
>JAISZV010000051.1 GCA_031284475.1 Proteiniphilum sp.
TCACTTTTCGGCGTACCGGATAAAGTAAGGCGAATATCTATTACAATTTCACCTTTCTCAGTCTCCCCTTCTCTTTTGTAAAATTCAACAGAGGCTTCCTCGCCGTCCTTAGCGGTATAGGAATATTCGATAACCCAATGATCGCCCATAAAATTCCTGTAATCAGAATAAAGAGGCGCCACTATCTCATCAAAACCTGTCGGGTTTTCCTGTTCCGGGAGCTCCTTCATCGTCAGTAAGGTGCGGGGTATATCTATGACTTTACTTATTGGCTGCACATTATCGGCCTGAACGTTTTGTCCGCTTACCATCAACGGCGTAGTTCCATTTTCCTCAGACCAGCTATAAGCCATCACTTTAAATGTGCCGGTTTGCATTGCCATCATAGAGGAATGTGTTATGAAACGCATCGGGGAATAACGCGAGAAAGTTTTTCCGTAGGTATTTCCCAGATCATCTGTTTCCAGATATACAAAAGAGGACTCCGTATAATTATTGCTTCCTTCTTCCATACAAGACGTCATCAGGAGGGTTGCTCCGATAACACATAAAAATAAAATTAGTTTTTTCATCTTTGCTTTCTATTTAGTGTAAATATTAAAATTCATATCTCAGCCCCACATTCAGATCCATCACGATCTTCCTGTCGGAATAAATGGTTTTATGTTCGTTCTTTGCATCAAAATAATAAGCGCCCCCTATTTTTCCATACAATCTCAATCGGTCGTAAAGGGGATAGGAAAGCCCTATGCCGGCATTGACCGAGACTTGAGGATTTCGCTGGGATATCTTTGTAATCTCCTCTTCTTCCGACACCTCCGATGCATTATTAAAATTCACTGTTTGCCCTTCCCTTACTTTCCGAAATTCTCCATATATATCTTTCTCCACCATTCCCCCTACGGAAGCATACACATTCAGTCGTTCCAAGGAGAAGAGATTATAGTTCACATTCAACGGGATACCCAAATAATGAAGTCTTTGTACCTCCTCTACCTTGAAGTTATTATTGGCGTTCCTTGTTTTGGAGTGAAGATAAGAGTAAACGAGGCCGGTTTCAATGGAAAGGTCGTCGAGCAAGTATTTAGAGACCGTGATCCCGAAAGAGACCGGTTGGTCGTGTTCCATTTCCGAAATATTGTCAGCCGTATTATTGGCCTGTACTTGTAGTTTATTGGCTTCCGACAGGTATTTACCTTCGTCGGGCGGCGCGTTCGCGCTCCGCAGGGTCATTGGCGTATTCACCTTTTGTTGATAAGCGGTAAGCCCCTCTCTCCCGTTAAAGGCAAGCAAGAGGGTTCCTTCTCCCTTTTCGTCGGGGATTCCTCCGTCAAAGAGAGATTTATCATCTCCTCCTACCATAATAACCTCTTCCGCATACAGCTCTTTACGGTTTTGCTCCGCTTTCTTTTCTACGGATTTCGCCAGCAACCGGAGAGTATCGGTATCCGGCCTTCTCTCCGCATCCTTTATCTGTCGCTCCATCCACGCCGCCAGCATTCCCGCGGGAGAAGAAGAGCGGACAACCGGCTCTTTTCCGGTTCTTGCTTTTCCGGAAGCCT
This sequence comes from Proteiniphilum sp., assembly GCA_031284475.1. Classification (GTDB taxonomy): domain Bacteria; phylum Bacteroidota; class Bacteroidia; order Bacteroidales; family Dysgonomonadaceae; genus Proteiniphilum. Next base: position 1,563 of record JAISZV010000051.1, read on the forward strand.
TTGCTATCGGCAACCGTCCGTTTCCGGCCGGCCGGACAACCGCTCCTGACAGGGATTCCGGCGCTGTTGCCGGTTCTGTGCCGGAGCCCAGGGCGCTACCGGTAACGGGTGTCGTTGTAGCCGATTCGGAAACCATTGTTTTCGTCTGGTCCAAAGGATTCCGGAGAAACAGTATGCTGCCGGCGAGCAATACCAACCCGGCAGCCACCGATCCGGCATACCGCCACCGTTGGCGGAGTACCGCCCGGGCAGCCTCTGCCGCCCTCAGCGACCGTTCTACTCTCTCCCAACCATCCGGAGGGACAGGCGCTTCAAAACCGCTGAGTTTTGATTGAAATCCTTTTCTAATATCGTTATCTGACGTCATTGTATCTGTCTTTGATGGTTATGCAGGATGGCTGAAATTTTCTTGCGGAGCATACTCTTCGCCCTATGAAATTGCGAGCGCGATGCGGCTTCATTAATACCCAGCGCTTCGGCAATCTCTTTGTGCGACATCTCTTCAAAAATATACATATTGAATACTGTTCTGTATCCGGGCGGTAAATTCTTTATCATGCCGAGCACCTCTTCCTCGGAAATATTTTCAATATCGAGCAAATTATCCGCCGGGGTTTCCGTTTCATCGGCATTGATATAGCTGTACTCTTCCATAAAGCGGTACTTCTGCTTCTCTTTTCTGTAATTCTCTAATGCCAGATTCACGAAAATCCGTCTGAGCCAACCTTCAAAAGAACCCTTGCCCGAAAACGAGCCGATCTGCGTAAAAGCCCGGATGAATCCGTCATGCAACAAGTCGCGGGCTGTCTCTTCTTCCCCGCTGTAACGAAAACACACCGCCATCATTATAGGAGCATACCGCTCATACAATACTTTTTGGGCATTACGGTCCTGTTTTTTACAAGCTATGACAAGTTGCGAATCATCCATTCTTAACCGCAGTTCATTTTATTAGATGAAAAACAAGAAAAAACGCTGCATGAACAAGCAAACTTTTCTCTCTATTTATGTTTTTTTAAGAAACTATTTCGCTAAGCAAAAACTTTCTCGCATCAAAATTACTGCCAACAGAAAAAACCAGCAAATGAAATTAATTAAGAATATGTAAATTTAAATTGCGGTATAACTCTTTTTTCTCTATTTTTGTACTACTTAATCAATTAATAAAATTATTCTATGAAAGGTTTTCTAAAAATCATGCTCGCGTCTGCTTTGGGTTTTGTCATCGCAAACATTCTCTTTTCCTTTATTGCAATGATCTTTATTTTCGGTGCGATGGGGTCTTTTGTCGGATCTATGTCTACTCCCGAAAATTTCATTCTTCAGGAAAATACGGTATTGGATCTCCGCCTGAACGGCCCCATCACCGAACGCGCCCCCGAAGAAAATCCGTTCACTTCCTTAATAAGTTCCGATCTTCCTTCGGATATGGGGTTGAATGACATTGTGAGCGCCATCAGGAAAGCAAAGAATAATGATAAAGTAAAGGGTATCTATATCGATTCCCGTAACGTAATAGCTTCTATGGCTACATTGGCCGAAATCAGGCATGAACTGGAAAGTTTTAAAGAGAGCGGGAAATTCATCGTTTCCTATGCCGATACTTATACGCAGGAGGGGTATTACCTGGCTTCCGTAGCCGACAAAGTGGCCATTAATCCGCAAGGCGCGCTCGACCTCCACGGACTGGCTTCCATTCCGGTCTTTTACAAAGACGCCCTCGAAAAACTGGGAATCGAAATGCAGGTATTCAAAGTGGGAACCTATAAATCTTATGTAGAACAATATACCCAAAACGAAATGAGCAAAGCCAACAGGGAACAGGTGAGCTCTTTCCTGAACGATACATGGAGTTTCCTGAGAAGCGATCTGGCCGAATCACGCTCGCTCTCCCCCGCCGATATCGACTCTCTGGCCAACAGCCTGCCTGCCGTGCAACCGGCCGGATTCCTGCTTTCGGCCAACCTGGTAGATACCCTCCTCTATGAAACGGAGATGAAGTATTACCTGAGATGCCTGCTCAACGTTGATGAAAATGCGAAGATCCCGTCGGCCACAGTTTCCAATATGAAATCGGTAACCACAAAAACCGTGAAGAAAACCGACAATACCATCGCCATCTTATATGCATACGGAAACATCACTTCAGGCGCCGGCTCATCCAATATTCAGGATAAGTATATGGTGGATCAGATCGAAAAACTGAGAAAAGATAAAGAGATTAAAGCGGTGGTATTCCGCATCAACTCAAGGGGCGGCAGCGCTTTTGCTTCGGAACAGATATGGAAAGCCGTCACCGGCCTGAAAGCGGAAAAGCCGGTAGTTGTCTCTATGGGCGACGTTGCGGCTTCCGGCGGTTATTATATTGCCTGCAACGCCGATAAAATTGTAGCCCAACCTACTACCCTGACCGGATCAATCGGTATTTTCGGCGCTATTCCCAGTTTTGCGGGGACTGCCAAAAAATTGGGCATATCTACCGATGAGGTGAAAACCAACGAGTTTTCCGACTTCGGCAATATCGTACGTCCTTTCAATGAAAGAGAGAAACAACTGTTACAGTCCATGATCGAGAGAGGCTACGACCTCTTCCTGACCCGTTGCGCGGAAGGACGCAACATGCCGAAAGACTCTATGGCGCTCTATGCCGAAGGCCGCGTGTGGACAGGAAACCAGGCCAAAGAGATAGGGCTGGTGGATGAACTGGGCGGAATTGAAAAAGCCATCGAAATAGCAGCCGAAATGGCTAACCTGGGTAAAAGCTACGTGGTGTTCGAGTATCCCAGGCTCCGTTCGCGTTTCGACGAATTACTCAATCCCCAAAAGGATGAACTGGTTGCCCGAACAATAAAAGAGTACCTGGGTGAAAGCTACGAAACGTTTATGCTGTTGAAAGATATCAAAGAACAGGATTATATACAGGCAAGGATTCCGTATGAACTGAATATTCAATAGAATCAGTCATAACGAAAAAACTTACTCAATGGAAAAGGACAAACCTTCCGCCGAAATCCGTCGCTCAATGTCGCCGTTAGCCTGGCTGTACGGCCTTGGCGTGAATTTCAGGAATACGCTGTTCGACAAAAAAATACTCAAACAAAAGAGATTCGACATTCCGGTTATCTGCGTGGGAAACCTCACCGTGGGGGGTACGGGGAAAACCCCGCATATTGAATACCTCGTCGGATTGTTGTCGCCGGCATACAAGGTTGCGGTGCTCAGCAGGGGTTACAAACGCAAGAGCAACGGCTTTGTGATTGTCGACGCCGGCTCGAAAGCGCAGAATGTGGGCGACGAACCCTTGCAAATCAAGCAGAAATTCCCGGAAACGCTGGTAGTGGTCGATAAAAACCGGGTGAGCGCCATCAGGAAAATCCTCTCCATCGAAAAAGAGGAACGCCCGGATGTGATCCTGCTCGACGACGGATTCCAGCACCGCTACGTGCAGCCTTCTCTCTCCATCCTGCTGGTGGACAGCAACCGCCCTGTTTTTGAAGACCGGTTGCTGCCCGCGGGATCATTGCGTGAACCGTTGCAGGGAAAAGAGAGGGCGTCTATCGTGATAGTCACCAAATGCGATCAGGATATGCAGCCTTTGGACTTCCGCATTTACACCAACGGCCTGAATCTCTATGCGCATCAACAACTCTACTTCACCGGTCTCGACTATGGGGTAATCACTCCGCTCTTTCCCGAGTTGCAGGGAAAACCGCTTGAGGTGCAGGAACTCAGGAAGAAGCATGTTTTCTTAGTAACCGGAGTCGCTTTCCCCAAACCGCTTGTGGACAAACTGGAACAGATCATTTATGACCTCTACACTAAATTTTTTCCCGACCATCACTCCTTTAAAGAGAAAGATATACAAGCAATACGCGAACTGGTCGATACGGCGGATGACAACAACAGGATCATTCTCACCACCGAGAAAGACGCCGTCCGCCTCAGGACGCTGCCCTATCTCGATGAGGAGATGAAGAAGATGCTCTATTACATCCCCGTACGCGTGTCATTCATCGATGAGAAAGAACAAGAACAATTCAACGATAATATTTTAGAACATGTTAGAAACTATCAAACAAACGGCAGATTATCTAAAGAGTAGAATCGAAGTAATTCCCAATACGGCCATCATCCTGGGCACCGGCCTGGGCGAACTGGTACACGAGATCGAAGATAAAAACGAGATTCCTTATACGGAGATACCTAACTTTCCGGTCTCCACGGTGGAAGGCCATAGCGGGAAACTGATCGTAGGCACGCTCGGCGGCAGGAACGTGTTGGCTATGCAGGGGCGTTTCCACTATTACGAAGGCTACGACATGAAGCAAGTTACCTTCCCTATTCGTGTCTTCCGGGCGCTGGGCGTTGAATATCTTTTCGTTTCCAACGCTGCGGGAGGGATGAATGCCAGTTTCGATGTAGGCGATATTATGCTGATTGAAGACCATATCAACCTGTTCCCCGAACACCCGCTCCACGGAAAGAACTTCAACGAGTTGGGAACGCGCTTTCCCGACATGAGCGAGGCATACGACAAATCGTTGCGGCTGATGGCTATGGAGATCGCCAAAGAGAAAAATATCAAACTCCAGCACGGAGTCTATATCGGCCTCCAGGGCCCGACCTTTGAAACGCCGGCCGAATATAATTTCCTGCGTATCATCGGGGGAGACGCCGTGGGCATGTCCACGGTGCCGGAAGTGATAGTGGCCAACCACGCCGGAATGAAGGTGCTGGCATTCTCCATCATTACCGACCTGGGTGTGATCGGCAAAATTGTGGAAGTTTCACACGAAGATGTACAGGAAGCGGCCAAGATAGCCCAGCCTAAAATGGCGGAGATCATGCGTACCATTATCCGGAGAATATGAAACGGACTGACATAGCCACGTTGGGGGAATTTGGACTGATCGACCGCCTGACCAAAGATATCAAACTCACCCAAAAGAGTTCTATCAAAGGTATTGGCGACGACGCGGCCATCGTGGATCATGGCGGGCAACGGACATTAATAACGACCGACCTGCTGTTGGAAGGAATCCATTTCGATCTCGTTTACACTCCCTTGAAACACCTCGGATATAAATCGGCGACGGTTAACTTCTCCGACATTTACGCCATGAACGGGACGCCGCAGCAAATTACGGTCTCCTTAGGCATATCGAAGCGGTTATCGGTGGAGGATATCGAAGATTTCTACAGCGGATTAAAGTTGGCTTGTGAAATTTACGGAGTGGATATCGTGGGAGGAGACACCACCTCTTCCTTCACCGGGTTTACCGTCAGCATCACCTGTATCGGCACGGCGGAAGAGGAGAAGACCGTTTTCCGGAACGGAGCCAAAGATACCGACCTGATCTATGTTTCGGGTGACCTGGGGGCTTCCTACATGGGACTGCAACTGTTGGAGAGGGAAAAAACCGTGTTCGACGGCGATAAAGACTTCCAACCCGATTTTGCCGGCAGGGAATACCTGCTGGAACGCCAACTCAAACCGGAAGCCAGAAAAGATATAGTAAACATGCTGGCGGAGAACGGGATCGTTCCCACTTCTATGATAGATATTTCCGACGGGTTGTCGTCCGACCTGCTCCATATCTGCAGCCAGAGTAATGCCGGTTGCCTGCTTTTTGAAGAGCGGATACCCATCGATTATCAGACCGCAGTGATGGCCGAAACGTTCAGTATGAACGTAACCACCGTGGCCCTGAATGGCGGGGAAGACTATGAATTGCTCTTTACTGTACCCCTACATCTGCACGAAAAGATGAACAACCTGAAAGGAATCCGCCTGATAGGCCATATTACGCCGCCCGAACAGGGCTGTTGCCTGGTTACCCGCGACGGACAAGAGATGCAACTTCGCGCACAAGGATGGAATCCGCTGGCAGAGGAGTAGATTTTGCTACTTTTTCATTTACAAATTTTGTAAATCTCAAAAATGCTTTTATCTTTGCACTCGCAATTTAAGAAAATGTTGGTACCATAGCTCAGTTGGTAGAGCAACGGACTGAAAATCCGTGTGTCCCCGGTTCGATTCCTGGTGGTACCACTTTTAAAAGACTTCAAAATTGAAAAATCCCTGAAATGTTTTATTTTCAGGGATTTTTCTTTTCCTCAAAATCCCACTTTTTGGCAAAATTAAGCAGTTTCTTCGGGCTAATTCGTCAATCCTTATAAATGAATTATTCTACTGGACATCAATAAAATAAATACAAAAAAGTTTGGTAAAATCAACCGATTTTTGTAATTTTGCGGCAGAAAACCGGAAAATGATGATAGGAAAATTGCCCCAAGATGACCATCGCGA
>JAISZV010000088.1 GCA_031284475.1 Proteiniphilum sp.
CCTTGATGGCAGGCGCGGCGTGGAACTTCAAGAAAATGATAGAAAAACTGAAAGAGAAAATTATTTGGCTCTTTTTTCAGAAAATACTACAACCCCTAATTCTGAAGATCGGGGGGTCATAAGGATTGACTAAATATGCTTCGTTATTTTTATGCTACGGAGAGGAGGAATGGCGCCATACATTTTACGGAACAAGATGCGCCGGTATAAAAAAAACGGCAAACATTTTGTGAATCCGTTTGAAAATAATATCTTTGCAGCCGTAAAAAAGGAGGGAAGCAGGACACACACCGCTTCCTTTTTTGTTCATAGAGGTAAATATGATCGAAAAAAAACTGATTGCCGATTTCACAGAGCAGTATCTGGAAGGTTCGCCTGATTATTATCTGACGGATATTTCGGTTAGCGCGGACAATATAATTACGGTGGAAATTGATAACGATCATGGCGTGGATATTAACGATTGCGCCGCGTTGAGCCGCTATCTGGAGTCGAAACTCAACCGTGACGCGGAAGATTTTGAACTGACGGTTACCTCGGCCGGTCTCTCGTCACCCTTCAAAATATTGCGTCAATATAAAAAATATGAGGGCAAGGAGGTAGAAGCGCTTAGCAAGAACGGACAGAAAATTACCGGTACGCTGAAATCGTCCGATGATAACGGGTTCACGGTATCTGTCACAAAAAAGGTAAAGCCCGAAGGCGCCAAACGTAAAATAGAAGTGGAAGAAGAGATTCGCTTCGCGTTTGATGAAGTAAAGTATACAAAATATCTTATACGATTTTAATAATATATGGGTAAGAAAAAAGAAGCCATCAGTCTCATCGATACATTTTCCGAATTCAATGAACTGAAGAATATCGATAAAGCCACACTCATCAGCGTGCTTGAGGAATCGTTCCGTAGTGTCATTTCCAAAAACAACGGTACGGATGAAAACTATGACATCATCATTAACCCCGATAAAGGCGACTTAGAGATATGGCGCAACAGGGTGATTGTGGAAGACGATGAATTGCAGGATCCCAACCTTGAAATCAGCCTGTCGGAGGCATTGAAGATCGACGAGGATTTTGAGGTGGGAGAAGAGGTGACCGACGAGGTATCGCTCGATCATTTTGGCCGGCGCACTATTTTAAATCTCAGGCAAACGCTGGCTTCCAAGATACTGGAACTGGAAAAGGACAATCTCTACAATAAGTATAAGGAGAAAGTGGGAGAAATTGTATCGGGAGAGGTCTATCAGGTCTGGAAAAAAGAGTTGTTACTACTCGATGATGAACATAACGAGTTGATCTTACCCAAGACCGAGCAGATACCCATCGATTTTTTCAGGAAAGGGGAACATGCACGCGCCGTGGTGGCACGCGTTGAGAACAAGAACAACAATCCCCGAATCATCCTTTCGCGCATTTCGCCCGTATTTCTTGAAAGGCTGTTTGAACAGGAAATTCCGGAGATTGCAGACGGATTGATCACTATCAAAGGTATAGCCCGTATTCCGGGCGAGCGCGCCAAAGTGTCGGTAGAAGCTTATGATGACCGCATCGACCCGGTAGGAGCCTGCGTAGGGATGAAAGGGTTCCGTATTCACGGCATAGTGCGCGAGTTACGCAACGAGAACATCGACGTCATCAATTATACGAACAACACCCCCCTCTATATTCAGCGGGCGTTGAGCCCGGCAAGGATCAATTCCATTACCGTAAGGGAAGAGGAACGCCGCGCCGAAGTATTTCTCAATCCTGAGGAAGTTTCCCTCGCCATCGGCAAAGGAGGAGCCAATATTAAACTGGCTTCCATGCTCACCGGTTATAACATAGAAGTGTTCCGCGACATAGATGAGGTGGATGAAGAAGACATTTATCTTGACGAATTTCGTGATGAGATCGACGGATGGGTCATCGATCAATTAAAAAAGATAGGATGCTCCACGGCCAAGAACGTACTCCTAATGGGACGGGAAAGGCTTATCAGGGAGGCTGACCTGGAAGATAGCACCGTAGACGAAGTACTCTCCATTTTAAGTTACGAATTTGAAGATGAAGAAGATGGCGATACGGATACGGATGTGAATGCGAATATAGATACGGATATAGACACAGATGCGGATATAGATATAGATCCGGATGCGAATGTGGATATGGATATAGATATAGATGCGGATGAGGATATAGACACGGATATGGGCGCGGATGAGGAAAATAAGAACTAACCTCGGCCCGATCCCGGTAAAACAACGCACATACTGTTCACAACATAAAAAAGAGAGTAAAGGTTAGGAAAGATATATGCCTGTAAGACTAATAAAAGTATCAAAAAATTTGAATGTGGGAATCAACACCCTTGTTGAATTTCTGCACAAGAAAGGTATTGAGATAGAAGCAAATCCCAACGCAAAAATTGAGGATGAACAGTATGATATACTGATTACCGAATTTGGTAAAGATAAAAATATACGCAAAGAAGCTACTATTACCCGTGAAAAGCTGCATCATCGTGACGAAAAACGAGAGACTGTCGCCATAGAAGGGTATGAACTTCCGGAAGAGCAAGCTCCCCGGAAGAAAGTAGAAAAAGAAACCATCGAAACAGAAATACCGACTGAGATGAAGCCCCGCTTCAATGTAGTGGGCAACATTGATCTCGACAACCTTCATAAAAAGAAAAGCGAGCCGAAGGGCGAAGAGCAGGCGGAGGAAGATATAATTACCCCGGATAGCCGGGAATTGGAAACAGCAGTACAACCCGAAGCCGAAGTACAAAAACCGGAGCCCGTTAAAGAGCTTCCCGATAAGGAGGCCGCCGTTGAGGAGACCGCCGTTAAAGAGAAAGAGCTTCCCGTTAAAGAATCCGCCGTTAAAGAAGACTCTGTTAAAGAGAAAGAGCCTCCCGTAAAAGAGTTTCCCGTTGAGAAGGCGCTTGTTGAAGATGCAACGTCGCCCCGGGCGGAAGAAAAAACCGCAGAGGAAACGGAGAAAAAAGGAAAAGAAAAAACAGCGGAAAAGGTTGAAGAGAAAAAGGGAAAGGCAGTACATCCGGTAGAAACGGGAAAAACAGGGCTGACGGAAATAGAAACAGCCGTTCCTGAAAAAACAGAGACAGAGCCGGAATCCGGGCACGGACCGGAAGAACCCGGAGCAGAGGCGCGCAAAGAGGAATCCGGAGCAGAAGCGCACAAAGAGGAACCCGGAACGGAAAAGAGAACCGACAAAGTATTCAGGTTACGCAAGAATAAGCTGGAATCGAACATTGTTGTGAAAGGGTCTATCGACCTTGACTCCATCAACGACCGTACCCGGCCGCCCAGAAAATCGAGATCCCAACGCAAGAAAGAACGCCTTGAACGCGAGCAGAAAGCCTTCGACAATAAAAAGTTGAAAGACGAAAAGGTGAAACAACTGAAGAAGGAGACCATTGATGAAAAGAAAAAGCAGCCGGGCGTTTCAGAAAGCGACAACGACAGCGGTAAGAAAAAGAGAAAGCGCATACGTTCGGGTCGGGTAAACATTGACAAACCGGTTCCCTACAACAGTCAGGGCCCCAAGAGCAACACCAAAAGATTATCGCTCAGAAAACCGCTCAAGGCCGAAGTCAGTGAAGAAGACGTACAAAAGCAGATAAAAGAGACGCTTGCGCGCCTCACGGAGAAAAGAGGGAAAAAAGCGGGCGCCAGATATCGGCGCGAGAAGCGTGAAGCCAGCGCCCAGAGGCAACAAGAGGAACTCAAACAACAGGAGAGGGCGAGCCATGTATTGCAGTTAACCGAATTTGTTACGGCAAACGACCTGGCCAATATGATGAATGTCCCCGTCACCAACGTAATTTCCACCTGTATGAGTTTAGGGATCATGGTAGCTATCAACCAGCGTCTCGACGCAGAAACCATCAATATTGTGGCCGAAGAATACGGTTTCAAGACCCAGTATGTGAGCACCGACGTAATTGAGGCGATCGCCGACCAGGAGGATGCGCCCGAAGACCTGACGCCGCGGCCGCCCATTGTTACGGTGATGGGGCACGTAGACCACGGGAAGACCTCGCTCCTCGACAGCATCCGCAGCACCAATGTTATTGCGGGCGAAGCGGGAGGTATCACGCAGCATATAGGAGCCTACAACGTGCAATTATCGGACGGGCGCAAGATCACCTTCCTCGATACGCCGGGGCACGAGGCTTTTACCGCCATGCGTGCGCGCGGCGCCAAAGCAACCGACGTAGCCATCATCATTGTAGCGGCAGACGACAATGTGATGCCGCAAACCGTGGAAGCCATCAATCATGCGGGAGCGGCAGGCGTGCCCATTGTATTTGCCATCAACAAGATCGACAAAGCGGGAGCCAATCCCGAAAAGATAAAAGAGAGATTAGCGGAGATGAACTACCTGGTAGAAGACTGGGGAGGAAAATACCAATCGCAGGATATATCGGCAAAGAGCGGCGTAGGTATCTACGAACTATTGGAAAAGGTATTGCTCGAAGCAGACCTGTTGGAACTGAAAGCCAATCCCAACAGGAGAGCTCTCGGCTCCATCATCGAATCGTCGCTCGACAAGGGTAGAGGCTATGTAGCCACCGTGCTGGTTGAAACAGGCACGCTCAGGCAGGGCGATATTGTGCTGGCAGGCTCCTACTTCGGCCGTGTGAAAGCGATGTTCAACGAGCGCAATCAGCGTATAGAAGAGGCAGGCCCCTCGGAACCGGCCCTTATCCTCGGCTTGAACGGCGCGCCACAGGCCGGCGACACATTCAACGTAATGGAAACGGAGCAGGAAGCGCGCTCAATTGCCAACCGCCGCGAGCAGTTGCAGCGCGAGCAATCGTTGCGCACACAGAAAATGCTTACCCTCGACGACATCGGGCGGCGCATCGCCATCGGCAACTTCCAGCAATTAAACATCATTGTAAAGGGTGATGTGGACGGATCGATAGAAGCCCTCTCCGACTCGTTGATACGCCTCTCCACAGAGCAGATACAGGTGAACGTGATACACAAAGCGGTAGGGCAGATATCCGAATCGGATGTAACGCTTGCCGCCGCTTCCGACGCCATCATCATCGGATTCCAGGTACGCCCGTCGCTCAGCGCCCGCAAAGAGGCCGAGAAAGAAGGGGTTGATATACGCCTCTACTCCATCATCTACGACGCCATTGAGGAGGTGAAAGCCGCTATGGAAGGAATGCTATCTCCCGATATTAAGGAAGAGATCACCGGCAACGTAGAAGTGCTGGAGGTATTCAAAATATCGAAAGTGGGTACTGTGGCAGGATGTATGGTACGCGACGGCAAGATAAAGCGTTCGGGCCGCATCCGCCTTATCCGCAACGGCATTGTGGTTTTCACCGGCGAGCTGGAATCGTTGAAACGATTCAAAGAAGATGTGAGAGAGGTTACTTTAGGCTACGAATGCGGAGTTACCATACGTAATTTCAATGATATAAAGGTGGGCGACGTTGTTGAAGCCTACGAAGAGACTGAAGTAAAGAAAACATTATAGAAAAACCCCAATTACGGATTATCACCGTCAAAAAAAAACGGGAAATTCAGGGGCTTTATTTATGGTAACCAGTTGACATTGTAATTTTAATTCCTACCCTGAGAGCGGCCGTACCTGCTCTTTACACAGCGGGTGCGGCCACAACACGCAGGAGATGGGAAAAGAAATTACAATAGCAACCAAGGTGATAATAACCAAATATTCACTTTATAAAATAGTTGACAATGACAAAAAAAGTTTTTTTCACGCTTACCCTGCTTATTTCATTGGTCGGTGGAACGGCTTTTTCACAGGTGTTGCCACAACAAATTTCCGTTGCTTACGTAAATACCACAGAACTGCTGGATCAAATGCCCGAAAAAG
>JAISZV010000106.1 GCA_031284475.1 Proteiniphilum sp.
ATTCCGATAAAGGCAAAAAGTTACTGATCGAATTTATCAATGAAATTCTGGATTATCTATTTAAGATTAAATCCGAAGAAGAAAAAATAGTAAAAATCGCGGAAAGTTTATTGGAATCAGGCGTTGATGAAGATATCATCGCAAAATCAACTAAGTTGCCGAAACAAAGGATAAAGGAATTGAAAAAACTGTTCGATTCCTCCGCCGTATAAAGGCCGTTAACATGTTTTTCTTTAACTTTCAAGGATAAATTCATTCAAATGTTATAGCTTTGCAGAAATCAAAGCAGATAATTATGCTTACTAAATGAATTTTGAAAATGAAAACAAACAAACTATTCTTAAGCAGCCTTATCCTGTTTCTGACGATGGGATCGGCAGCCAATGCGCAATTACGCTTCGGGGTGAGAGGCGAGGTAGGATTAAATACGCCCTCTTTTTCGAAAGATGTGATAAAAGTGGAAAACCTCAACTCGTTCAGATTAGGACCTACGGTTGAATTTATGCTGCCGGTGGTAAACTTTGGAGTGGAAGGAGCCATCTTATACAGTAACGACCGGATGAACGTAAAAGGCCTTTCCGAAGAGGGCATTCAAAAAGTGTCCAATCATTACTTGGATGTCCCGGTGAACCTGAAATATAAAATAGGATTCATTTTACCGGTGAAAGCCTATTTTGCAGGCGGCCCCTATGCCCGTTTTCTTGTAGCAAGCGATAATTTCACATGGGAAACGATAAAGGACAAAGTGGAGGCGAAAAACTTTGAAGCGGGAGTCAATCTCGGAGCAGGCGTCGAACTATTCAGCCGGTTGGCGGTAGGCGCAAACTACGGGATAAGGATGACCGACAATTATTCGGTAAACGAACCGAAATGGACGGATGCTTTCAACGGGAAAAAAGGAAGCTGGTCGCTGACGGCAACCGTATACTTTTAAGGTATGTATGCCGATGTAATATTACCGCTCCCGCTTTCCTGTGTGTTTACCTATTCCATTCCGGTGGAAATGCAGGACAAAATAGGGAGGGGATTCAGGGTTGTTGTACCCTTCGGCAGTAGAAAATATTACACCGCTATCGTCACAAAAATACACCGGCAACCGCCCGGAAATTTCGCCATCAAGGAGATTCGTTCCCTTATCGATTCAACCCCTGTCGTAACCGAACAGCAGTTGGAATTGTGGGAGTGGATCTCTTTTTATTATCTCTCCGCACAAGGCGACGTATTTAAAGCGGCGCTTCCCTCCCCGATGACGCCGACCGACCTGCAATCCGGCTTCATCCCGAAAAGTGAAACGCACCTCCGGATCAATGATGCGGCCGTTACCGCAGCCGTTGGAAGGGCGCGAAAGCAGCAGTTGCTGCTGGATGAGATAACCCGGTTCTTCACCGAAACCGGCAGGGAAAGCATCAGCAAGAGAGAAGCGAAAGAGTTGGCAGGCTATTCCCCGGCGGCGCTGAACGGATTGCTTCAGAAAGGAATACTATCCCCTTTTTCTGTGGAGGGAAGCCGCCTCCGCCATAAAAACGCGCCTACCCGCAACCCCTATCCCTTGAGCGAAGAGCAACAAAAAGCGCTGGATGCTATCCAAAGCCTTTTTTCCGATAAACAGACCGTTCTTTTACACGGAGCCACTTCCAGCGGAAAAACAGAGATCTATATTCATCTTATCAGCCAATTACTTACCGAAGGAAAGCAAACTCTTTACCTCTTGCCGGAAATAGCGCTGGCCACGCAACTCATCCAACGGCTACAAGCTGTTTTCGGCGATAAAATAGGTATTTATCACTCCGGGATTGACGAACAGGAGCGAACAGAGATATGGCGGAAGATGTTGTCCGAAACGCCTTATGAAATTATATTGGGCGTGCGTTCCTCCCTTTTCCTCCCGTTCCGGCGGTTGGGGTTAGTGATCGTAGATGAAGAACACGAAACAAGCTATAAGCAACAGGAACCCTCGCCGCGTTATCATGCGCGCGATACGGCTATCATGCTGGCGCATATATCCGGGGCGAAAACGTTGCTGGGTTCGGCCACTCCCTCTATTGAATCTTATTATAACACCCAAACCGGAAAATATGGATTAACGACGCTCAATGAGCGTTTCGGCAAGGTTGCGCCCCCCTTAGTGAGGCTGGAAAACACCAAAGATCTGCGGCGGCGAAAGAAAATGAAAACAACGCTTGCTCCGGCGCTTATGGAGGAGATCGACAAGGCGCTGGAAAACGGCGAGCAAGCTATTCTCTTTCGGAACCGCCGCGGTTTCGCCCCTATGGTTGAATGTACGGCATGTGGCTGGGTACCGAAATGCAACCACTGCGACGTCACGCTCACCTATCACAAAAAGACGCACAGGATGGTATGCCACTATTGCAATGCTTCCTACCCTTTGCCGGCGGAATGTCCCTCCTGCCGCAACAGCGAATTGAAGTCTTTCGGGGCAGGTACGGAACAGTTGGAAGAGGAAATGTCGCAGCTTTTTCCCGGTGCGGTAGTAGGCCGGATGGATACGGATACCACGCGCGGCAAGGATTCATTCGAGCGCCTCATCAATGATTTTCAGGAGAATCGCATCCAGATACTGGTGGGCACGCAGATGCTCTCAAAAGGGTTGGACTTCGGGAATGTAGGGGTAGTAGGGATTATCGCCGCAGATTCGCTGCTGAATTATCCCGATTTCCGTTCGCATGAACGAGGGTTCCAACTGATTGCCCAGGCTGCGGGACGTGCAGGCCGCAGAGACAACCAGGGAACGGTTATCATTCAAACGTCCGATCCGGAACAACCCATTTACAGGTTTATCACCCGCAACGATTATGAAGGCTTTTATCATTCCCAGATCATGGAGAGGCGATTGTTTAAATATCCTCCGTTTACCCGTCTGATCTCTATTGTACTGCGGCACAAAGATGAACGGGAAGTAGAATCGGGAGCCGCCGCTTTTTTCCACCTGTTAAAACAATCGTTCGGCGATAAGGCGCTGGGCCCTAACAAGCCTGTGATAGGCCGCATCCAGCAATACCATATCCGTGAAATTTTACTGAAAATCAACAATCAGTTCCCGCCAACCCAGGTCAGGGAACTGATAAGATCGGCCGAATCCCGTTTCCGGGAAAATGTACACTTTAAGCAAATCGTTTTATATTATGACGTAGATTGGGTGTAGAGCGCAAAAAGACGGCACTCACTTGTCTGTAACAAAAACAGCCCCCAGGGATATTAATTGGGGGTAGAACGCAAAAAACCGGTACTCACTGTGTAATACCGGTTTTTATTTTGCTTTCCGCCCGTTCACACGGAACAGGAGATTATTTCATTTCAATTTCTTCTTTCAGATCTATTTCGTTTCCTTCTTTGTCATAAAATTCATACTGCAGGAAGCCGAACTTCTGCTCGGGAATAATTTTCATACCCACTTTGAATTTTCTTTTCCATTTGTATTTCAACGAAAACAGACCCTGCTGAACATAAGCTGCAACATAGGGATGTATATGCAGGCTGAATTTCTTCACTTTTAGCTTGGTCGCTAAATAACCGATCTTTCCTTCCAGGGTATCTGTGAAAAGAATCGACGATTTTATTTTTCCTTTACCAAAGCAGGTGGGGCAAACCTCGCTTGTGGCAACTTCCATCTCGGGGCGGACACGCTGGCGCGTAATCTGCATCAATCCGAACTTACTCAATGGCAGGATATTATGCTTGGCTCTGTCTTTTGCCATCAACTCCTGCATCTTGGAGAGCAGTTTATTGCGATGCTCCCCTTTGTTCATGTCAATGAAGTCGATAACGATGATTCCCCCCATATCACGCAAGCGCAACTGGCGGGCAATCTCTTCGGCGGCGGCTACATTTACCTCGTAAGCGCTGTCTTCCTGATCGAGTTTCGACTTATTGCGATTTCCGCTGTTCACATCGATCACGTGTAACGCCTCGGTATGCTCAATAATAAGATAGGCGCCGCTTTTGAACGTAACAGTTCTCCCAAAGAGAGATTTAACCTGTTTGGTAATGCCGAAATTATCTAAAATGGGAAGTGCGCCCTTGTATTCCCGGACAACGTTCTTACGGTCGGGGGCAATCACACTCACATAATCGGCAATCTGCCGGGCAACCTCTCGGTCATTGATATGGATTTGTTCAAAAGAGGGATTAAAAATATCGCGTAACAGCGCTACGGTGCGTCCTGTCTCCTCATAAATAAGCGAGGGCGCCTTGGGCTTCTGTATCTTGCCTATATTATCTTCCCATCTCTTTACCAGTACTTTCAACTCCGCATCGAGGTCGGCAACCCGTTTACCCTCGGCATTGGTGCGTATGATCACTCCGAAATTCTTCGGTTTGATGCTCTGCATCAGCTGCCGCAGCCGGGCACGCTCCTCGCGCGATTTAATTTTTTGCGATACCGATACCCGGTTGATAAATGGAATTAACACCATAAATCGTCCCGCGAAAGAGATTTCGGACGTCAATCTCGGACCTTTTGTTGAAATAGGCTCTTTGGCTACTTGCACCAATATTTCCTGCCCTACTTTCAATATGTCCGCGATAGACCCTTCTTTTTCAATATCGGGTTGCAACTTCATTTTCTGGAGTTGCAGTACCTTCTTCTTGTCTTCAACCAGTTTCTGAAAATAGAGAACCGAGTTGAATTCAACCCCTAAATCCAAGTAGTGAAGAAAAGCGTCCTTTTTATGTCCCACATTCACAAATGCAGCGTTGAGGGCGGGCATCAGTTTCTTAACTTTGCCCATGTAAATGTTTCCAACCGCGAAAGAACCATCTTGGCTCTCTTGTTGCAATTCTACTAATTTCTTGTCTTCGAGAACCGCAATGGTAATTTCTTTGGATTGAACATCTACAACAAGTTCGCTTGTCACAATTGTTCTTTTTATAAATTAATTTTCAATTATTGGGCTTCTGTCTTCACAACAGAAGAGAGTTCTCGCCAAAACTCTTACCCTGTTTTATACACAAAGAACAAACTTAATAGCCGATTGTGGTTCTTTTAAGTTTGTTCCTCTTTTCTTGAGTAAAAAAAGCATTACGGCGTTATTTTTTCTTCTTATGCCTATTCTTTCTGAGTCTTTTTTTACGTTTGTGTACAGACATTTTATGCCTTTTTCTTTTTTTTCCGCTTGGCATATATATTTCTCCTTATTTAATTACAGGTTATTTATCACCTTTCACCTGGCCTACAAATGTTTTGGCCGGTTTGAAAGCAGGGATATTATGCTCTGGGATGATGATGGTCGTATTTTTGGAGATATTACGAGCCGTTTTCTGCGCTCTCTTTTTCACAATGAAACTTCCGAAACCTCTGAGGTATACGTTTTCATTATTTGCCAAAGAGTCTTTTACAACTTCCATGAAAGACTCCACGATTGCCAATGCCGATGCCTTATCTACGCCGGTCTTTTTCGCAATTTCATTTACAATGTCTGCTTTTGTCATTTTATCTATTTTTTAATATTAATAATAATACCGTAGGGTAATTAGTAAAAATTTGGACTGCAAATATATAGCTTTTTTCTTAACGCAAAAAATAAATGAAGGATTTTTTTCTGATTTTCTTCATTTTTATATGATTATTTTACTTTTATATTCAAGATTTCAGGATTTCATCATCAATTAGCCAATATTTGTCCCAACTTGCCGGGATCATCAAATCAGTAGATCGTTAAATTATGAAATCGACAAATCGTTTTGGTTCTTGGTTCTTTTTTGGTTAGTTTTGCCGGATAAAGAGATGATCTCAATTTATCGGAATGGAGAAACAATGAAAGGAATAATTTATAATTCAGTTATTACCGGATACTTACAGAGGTGGTACAGAGAATACGGACGTGATTTGCCGTGGCGCGAAACCGCCGATCCTTATAAGATATGGATATCGGAAATAATTTTACAGCAAACAAGAGTTGCGCAAGGCAAAGAGTACTATTTTCGGTTCATCGGGAGATTTCCCAACATAGAGTCTCTTGCCGCAGCAAAAGAAGACGAGGTATTGAAATTATGGCAGGGTTTAGGCTATTATACCCGTGCCCGCAATTTGCATGCCGCAGCAAAACAAGTGATGAGCGCTTTCAACGGTATATTTCCATCCACTTATTCCGATATCATCTCTCTGAGAGGGGTGGGCGAATATACAGCGGCTGCGATTTCGTCGATCGTCTTCAATGAACCGCACGCAGTGGTGGACGGCAATGTATTCCGGGTAATCGCCCGTCTATTCGGCATTGAATTGTCCATACACACTTCGGAGGGGAAAAAGGTGATTAAAGAGATAGCACAGTCCCTTCTCGATCTTAACGATCCCGGAAAATACAACCAGGCCGTCATGGATTTCGGCGCTTTGGTCTGCA
>JAISZV010000118.1 GCA_031284475.1 Proteiniphilum sp.
TGTTCGTCCCTGATATAAGCAAAGAGAGGCGCATATTGCCGGAGTGCTGAAGGCACATCGCCGTACGAGAAAAACATCTGTAATTCAGTCTCTTCCCGTACCGATGTTTCGCAGTTCCAATATTTTTCCAATAAACTATGTATCTGTTCACTATTCATCTTTGTGATATACCGATAACATTTCTTTCATGTTCCGCCTTGCCCTGTGAAGGCTTATTTTCACCAGATCTTCGCTGATAGAAAGCGCTTCGGCGATCTCCCGGTAGCTCATCCCCTCAATTTCCCGGAGAGTAAAAACCAACCGCTGGTTTTCCGAAAGCGCCTCGATGCTCCGGCCAATGGCCGCACGTTGTTCTTTTCTTACCATCTCGCTGTGAGGAGAACGATTCTCTACAAAATAGAGGTTTTCTTTTTCAGGATCAATCACTCCCATTTTCCTGACAGCCATAGAAGCCAGTTTGTCGAGCGCCGCATTTTTGGTGATCCTGAAACAGTATGCCTCCAGATTTTCTATGTAAGTCCATTCATCCCGCTTGCACCAGAGCTTCAGGAGCACATCCTGCAAGATATCTTCCGCTTCGGCCCGTTCCCTTACAATGCTATATGCAAGCCTGAAGAGTTTATCCTTCAGTGGGAGGATGACGGTGTGGAAAGAATCAATGCTCATTGCATAATGACGGATAAATAGCCGGAAAGTTACAGCCGGGTGCAAAATATTTTCCCGGAAGCAAGAAAAAGGGATCCTTTTTTAGAGTTCCGCCGCAGATAATCCGGCATAAGCCTTTTGGTAATCTCTTTCGGCCTCTAACGCCTGATTGACGGTATTGTAATACAAACCGATCTCAAGGATATAATCCAACAAGGATATTTCTCCCGCATCCAGGGCTTTTTTCAACAAGTCGGAACTATTTGCCGTTTCCAAAGAGTTCCGGTAAGTATCAGCCGTACCCTTTAATCCCAAAGTGCGGTTATACAAGATTTGAAGCTGCCCGTAAAACCGGCGTTTGCTGTCGGTTTCTTTTGATTCCGCCGCCCTGACGGCAGCTTGCGCCTGTTTTACGCGGTTTTTGTTCGCCCAAAGAGGAATGGAAATGCCGACCGAAATTCCCTGATAGCGTTGCCCTACCACTTTTTCGCTCATATATCCGGCAGAAAAGGTAGGCAACCCCATCGCTTTGCTCAACGATACCTGTTTTTTGCTTACTTCTATTTCCTGTTTCACATAGGCCAAAACAGGGTTCTTTTGTTCCGCTTCCGCATACCAGCTTTCAAAACTCAGCGGGAATTCAATTTCGGGAAACAGGCGGTCGTCCAAAAAGACGTCATTTCCTCCGTTCAATCGGTTCAGTTGCTCAATCAATGCGTTACGTTCAACATCCACCCTCGATATTTCGCCTTGTACGGTTGAGAGGTTCAACCTGACCTTATTGTACTCCAGTATATTGGCGTCTCCCCTATCTAACCGTTCTTTGTAGCCTGCCGCAATTGTTTCGGCGTGCTGCAAACGCAGCGCCAGTTCCTCTTTCAGCGCATTGTAATATATCAGCTCGATGCAATATTGCTTTGCTTCCAAAAGGATATTCATCCGGTCGGCCTTGTATTGCCATTCAACCAGATTGTTCTTTTCTCCGGCCATCCTGCTTTTCATACCGGTGATAGTCGGAATATCAAATGTTTGTATTACGCTGAAATCGGTGCGGTTGCCAATATCTGTGGGATTTCCCCACAGATAATTGAATCCGGCTTCCGGATTTTCAAGATATATTCCCGTTTTATTGTCTAATTTTTCCGCTTCGGCGCTTTCACGAAGCGACTTTAACGTCGTATTGTTTTCTTCTATCGAAGCCAGTACGGAGTTGATGCTTGTCTGCGCGTTCAGGGTAATGCCCGCGAACAGCATCAACAGGGTTATTATGATTGTCTTCATTTTTATTTTATTGATTATTGTCTTCATTTTTATTCTAAATCATTCGCCTGAGGTTTAAAACTCATCATCTTTTACAATTTCGTGCACTACTTTCCTCTCGGTTATCAGGTACATGATGGGAATAATGAAACCATTCAAAAAGGTAGAAGTCAGCAATCCGCCCATTATCACTTTGGCCATAGGGCTTTGGATTTCGTTCCCCGGAAGATCTCCGCCAAAAACAAGCGGTATCAGGGCTAAAGCGGTTGTTAACGCCGTCATCAATATAGGGTTTAACCGGTCTAACGAGCCGTGCATTACACTTTCAAATTTTGAATATCCTTCATCCTGCAAATCGTTATAACGTGTGATGAGCAACATCCCGTTACGCGTAGCGATACCAAAGAGCGAGATAAAACCGATGATGGCGGGAATACTGATTACCCCGTTGGTGAAAAATATGACAAATACGCCTCCTATCAATGCCAGCGGAAGGTTCAGCAATATAACCGCCGATTGTCTCACGCTCTTGAATTGGGCAAAGAGCAAAAGAAATATGATCATGATAGAGAATATGGATGTAATAAGCAACATGCGCGACGCCGCCTGCTCGCTCTCGAATTGCCCGCCATATTCGATGCGATAACCTTCGGGCAGTTCAATTCTATCGCTGACTCTCTTTTGAATATCGGTAACAACCCCGCGTAAATCGCGCCCGGCTACGTTTGCGGAAACAACCAACTTACGCGCCACATTCTCGCGGTTAATCGTATTGGGGCCGGTGGACGAAGTAATTTCGGCAATGTTCTCCAACGGTATTTTCCGTCCGTTGGCGTCCACGATCAGTTTCCTGATTTTATCGGCGGTTGAACGGCTGTCGTCATTCACTTTCAATGTAAGGTCGAACGATTTGCTTCCTTCGTAAACCTGCGAAACGACTTCCCCCGCCAAAAGAACATTCACTACTTCGGCAAATTCAGGCAACGAGATTCCGTATTTGGCCAATAACTCGCGCTTGGGTTCTATTTTCAATTGCGGGCGTTCTATTTGCTGCTCCACGTTTAGGTCGGCAATACCTTCTACATCCTCGATAGAGGCTTTGATTTGGTTGCCCAGGCTATACATTTTATTCAAATCCGTCCCGAAAAGTTTAATGGCAATATTCGCCCTTGTGCCTGAAAGCATGTGGTCTATACGGTGCGATATAGGCTGCCCGATTTCGACATTTACGCCGGGAAGTATTTTCAGTTTCTCCCTTATTTCGTCCAGCACCTCGTCTTTGGAACGTTTGCCGAGTGTGAACGGCGCTTCTATCTCCGATACGTTTACGCCTAAAGCATGTTCGTCGAGTTCGGCGCGTCCGGTCTTGCGCCCTACCGTTTGTATTTCCGGTACGGACAGTAGCAAGTCCTCCGCAATCCTTCCCATCTTATCCGATTCCTCCAGCGATATACCGGGCATAGTACTGATGCTGACAGTGAACGATCCTTCGTTGAACGAGGGAAGAAAACTGCGCCCCAATACGAAGAAAAGGACAAGGGAAATAATCAATACTACACCGGTTCCGCCGAGCGCCCATTTTTTATGAATGAGCGTCCATTTTAACGCACGGGCATAAATTGTCTTTAGTTTCCGGGCGACATAAGGTTCCCGTTCCGGTTTATCGCTCTTTTTTCCCGGTTTCCCCAGCAGATAGCTGCACAATACCGGCGTGAGCGTGAGCGCGACAACCGTAGATGCAAACAGGGCTACGATAAACGCAATTCCGAGGGGAGCCAACATGCGCCCTTCCATGCCCGAAAGGAAAAATAAGGGAATAAAACTGGCGATAATAATAAAAGTTGAGTAAAGAATGGGCATGCGTACCTCTTTTGAAGCATTATACACAACCGTTACTACGCTTTTTCGTTCTTCTTTCGGCTTTTGCCGGTTTTCGCGCAAGCGTTTAAAAATGTTCTCCACATCCACAATCGCGTCATCGGCCAACGAACCGATTGCGATAGCAATCCCCCCCAGGCTCATCGTATTTATGGTCAATCCCATAAACTTCAGCGCTAAAACGGCTGATACCAGCGAAAGAGGAATGGCGACAAGCGAAATAACCGTTGTGCGCACATTCATCAGGAAGAAGAACAAAATGATCACGACAAAAATTCCGCCTTCGAGCAACGCTTTCTGGATGTTACTGATCGAGCTGTTTATGAACCGTTCCTGGCGGAAAATATCGGTCGTTATTTTTACGTCGGCGGGAAGTGTTTGTTGAAGTTCCGCCAGCGATTGGTCTATCTTGGCCGTCAGCTCAATCGTGCCGGTGGCAGGCTGTTTGGTTACCGTCATCAGTACGGCGGGCGTTCCTTTCTCAGAGGCCATTCCCAGCTTGGGGGCTTTGTTGCCTATGGTAACATCGGCAATATTTTCAAGCAATATGGGTATATCGTTCACGCTTTTTACGACGGATTTCCCCAACACGGCTACATGGTTTGTTGAGAGGAGTCCGCGAATGATATACTCGTTTCCGTATTCATACAACACGCCTCCCGAAGCGTTCCGGTTCATATCCTGCACTACGTTGATCACTTCGTCCAGGCCCACGCCGTAGCGCCTCATCTTTTCGGGATTCAACAATATCTGGTATTCTTTGATCTCGCCGCCGATTACGGTAACTTGCGCAACGCCGCCTGTCGATAACAGGCGCGGACGTATTGTCCAGTCGGCCAGGGTGCGCAAATCCTGTAATGAAGTTGAGTCGGAGGTTATTCCGATTGTCACCATTTCACCTAAAATAGAGGATTGCGGCCCTAAAACCGGATTCCCGACATTGGACGGCAGCGCATCCCTTATAACAGCCAGCTTTTCAGATACGATTTGCCGCGCAATATAAATATCCGTTCCCCAGTTAAACTCTACCCATACAACCGAAAAACCGGTAGTGGAAGCGGAGCGTACACGGCGTACGTCGGTCGCGCCGTTTACGGCCGTCTCAATCGGGAAAGTCACCAGGCGCTCCACCTCTTCGGGAGCCATTCCTTTGGCTTCCGTCATTACAACAACGGTGGGGGCGTTCAAGTCGGGAAACACATCCATCTCCATATTTGTAGCGGTGTATGTTCCCGCCAGCATCAACAGGGCGGAAGCAACCAGAATAACCATCCGGTTGCTCAGGGAGAATCTTATTATTTTATTCAACATATCATTTCATCTTTGCGGTTAGTGACTGTGGTGCCCTTCCGGCGTAACGGATGATATGGCCGCCAGCTTCACCTGATATACGCCTTTGGTAACAACCTTTTCCCCCGGCGTTAAGCCTGAAAGGATTTGTACCCGCTCCCCGTTATTCCGTCCGATTGTTACTTCCTGTTTCTTATATCCTTCTTCGTCCAATTGCAAATAAACAAAGTATAATCCCTGCTCTTCGGTCAATGCCGACGCCGGCACGGAAATTATATTATCCTGCGGGGTCGTTAGAAAATTTACTTCTGCAAACGAGCCGGGGATAATATCTCCTATATTGTCAAATTCAAATGTACCGGGGATAAAAAACGACTGTCCGTCCGCCGCTTTGCCGAAAGACAACAGGCGACCGTTCAGATCCGACAGTTTGTAAACTTTCTTGTCGTAGGCCATCCTGAAATTGGCGCCGCTTATGCTTTTGAGGCTGCCGAAATAGTTCTCGGAGACTTCCGCTTTCAATTGCAGCCGTTTATTCTGCGAGACGGTTGCGATGGGCTGCCCGACGGAGACATATTCTCCCTGGCTGACCAACCTGTTCTTGAGATAACCGCTGATAGGCGACGCAACTCTCACTCCGCCTTCGGTTATATTCCCTGCCTGCGCTTCATAAACGGTTCTGGCCGTTTCATAACGAAGTCTTACCTGTTCATATTCTTTTGCCGAAATAATATTATCCTTCATGAGTTCCCGGGCGCGTTTAAATTCGGCCTGCGCTGTTTCGTAGGCGATTTTTGCTTTTGCGGCGGGGTCTCCGTCCAGGATGTTCTTCGCCGAAACAATAACGATGGCTTCGCCGGCTTTCACGGCTGCCCCGTCGGATATGGACGGATTTATAAATGAAACAATTCCGTTTGATGTGGCTACAATCGTGGATTCGTCTCCCTGGGCAGCTTGTAT
>JAISZV010000129.1 GCA_031284475.1 Proteiniphilum sp.
AAAGACCTTCCCGGTGTGCGTTATCACATTGTGCGTGGTACTTTGGACACCGCCGGCGTAAACGGCCGTACCCAAAGACGATCTAAGTACGGAGCTAAACGTCCTAAACCGGGCGCTAAGACCGCGGCGCCGGCAAAGAAAAAATAATATCGCCTCCGTTGCATCGGTAATGTATAATTAAAAAAATGTAGAATCGCTGTTGAATTTTTGGGATACGCTATTTTATAAAGGGTTGAGTAAATAAATTCGGAGGAATTTGTTGAAGACTTTGCAAAGGCAACCAAACAACACATAATTTTTTAAGCAATGAGAAAAACTAAACCTAAAAAAAGACAGGTCCTTCCTGATCCTGTTTATGGTGATATAAGGGTGACAAAGTTTGTTAACCACCTTATGTATGACGGTAAAAAAAGTATCTCTTACGATATTTTCTATACCGCATTAGATACTGTAAAGGCTAAATTGCCTAATGACGAAAAACCGGCTCTCGATATATGGAAAGCCGCTCTCGATAATATAACCCCCCAAGTGGAAGTGAAGTCACGCCGTGTAGGCGGAGCCACATTCCAGGTTCCAACCGAAATAAGAGCGGAAAGAAAAGAATCCGTTTCAATGAAAAACCTCATTCTTTACGCTCGCAAAAGAGGAGGAAAAACGATGGCCGATAAACTGGCGGCCGAAATTGTAGATGCATATAACAGCCAGGGCGGCGCTTATAAACGAAAAGAAGATATGCATAGAATGGCGGAAGCGAACCGCGCTTTTGCCCATTTCAGATTTTAATTTAGAAGGAAAGTAAAAAAAGATGGCTAAGGGTTCAAAAGAAGCATTACAATTCACTCGTAACATTGGTATCATGGCACACATCGACGCCGGCAAGACAACCACGTCTGAGCGTATCCTGTTTTATACGGGATTGACGCACAAGATAGGGGAGGTGCATGACGGCGCTGCGACCATGGACTGGATGGAGCAGGAGCAGGAACGTGGTATCACCATTACTTCCGCTGCTACTACCACGAGTTGGAAATATGATGACGAAACATATAAAATTAATCTGATTGACACCCCGGGGCACGTGGATTTCACCGTAGAAGTGGAACGCTCTCTACGTGTGCTCGACGGGGCGGTAGCTGCGTTTTGCGCCGTGGGTGGCGTGGAACCGCAGTCGGAGACCGTATGGCGTCAGGCAGACAAGTATAAAGTACCCAGGGTCGGTTATGTGAACAAGATGGACCGTTCGGGCGCTAATTTCTTTGATGTGGTTCGCCAGGTAAAAGAGATGTTGGGCGCCAATGCATGCCCCATACAGATACCTATCGGCGCGGAAGAGAACTTCAAAGGAGTGATCGACCTGGTTGCCATGAAAGCATTCTTCTGGCACGATGAGACCATGGGCGCCGACTACGACGTGGTGGATATTCCCGCCGAATTTCTGGAAGAAGCCAATGAGTGGCGCGAAAAGATGCTTGAAACCATAGCGGAATGCGACGACACCCTGATGGAGAAATACTTTGACGATCCTTCCACAATTACCGAAGATGAGATAAAGACAGCCATCAGGAAGGGTACATTGTCGATGCAGATCAATCCTATGATTTGCGGGTCGTCATTCAAGAATAAAGGCGTGCAAACACTGTTAGACGCCGTTTGCGCTTACCTCCCCAGCCCGACGGATACGGACGCTATTACCGGTACCGACCCGAAAGATACGGACAAAGAACTGGTACGCCATCCCGACCCGAATGAACCGATGTGTGCGCTGGCGTTTAAGATCGCTACCGACCCTTATGTGGGGCGTCTCTGTTTCTTCCGGGTTTATTCGGGAGAACTGGACGCCGGTTCCTATGTATATAATACCCGCTCCGGCAAGAAAGAGCGCATTTCGCGCCTCTTCCAGATGCACTCCAACAAGCAGAACCCGAAAGAATTTATCGGGACAGGAGACATCGGCGCCGGCGTAGGTTTCAAAGATATTCGTACGGGAGATACCCTCTGCGACGAAAACCATCCTATTATCCTGGAAGCGATGGACTTTCCCGAACCGGTGATCGGTATCGCGATAGAACCCAAAACGCAGAAGGATCTGGATAAACTCTCCAACGGGTTGGCCAAGCTGGCGGAAGAAGATCCTACATTTACAGTGAGAACGGACGAGGAAACCGGCCAAACGGTGATCTCCGGTATGGGTGAACTCCACTTGGAGATTATTATTGACCGTTTGAAACGTGAATTTAAGGTGGAAGCCAACCAGGGCCGTCCGCAGGTATCCTATAAAGAGGCTATTACCAAGCCGGTTGAATTGCGTGAGACCTATAAGAAACAGACCGGCGGCCGCGGTAAATACGCCGATATGATTGTGCGTGTGGAACCGGCCGACAAAGATTTTGAAGGCGAATTGCAGTTTGTAGACGAAGTGAAAGGCGGTAATATTCCGAAAGAGTATATCCCCTCCATTCAGAAAGGATTCCATCGCGCTATGAAGAACGGCGTTCTCGCCGGTTACGCGTTGGATAAACTGAAAGTGACCGTGATCGACGGTTCGTATCACCCTGTGGACTCCGACCAACTCTCATTTGAGATTTGCGCCATGCAGGCATTCAGAAGCGCTTGTGAAAAAGCAAGGCCCGTACTTCTGGAGCCTATTATGAAGGTAGAGGTGGTTACGCCCGAAGAAAACATGGGCGATGTGATCTCCGACCTGAACAAGCGTCGCGGACAAGTGGAAGGAATGGAATCCAACCGTTCCGGAGCGCGTGTGGTGAAAGCCAAAACGCCGCTATCGGAAATGTTCGGTTATGTAACCTCTTTGCGTACCATAACCTCGGGACGCGCTACGTCTACCATGTCGTTCTCGCACTTTGAGGAAGTATCTTCTTCTATTGCAAGGCAAGTGTTGACGGAAGTGAAAGGCCGTGTGGATTTAATTAAGTAAAGCAACCAATTTTACGTAAAATATTTTATGAGCCAAAAAATCAGAATTAAACTGAAATCTTACGATTACAGCCTGGTGGACAAGTCCGCCGAAAAGATCGTAAAAACCGTAAAAGCTACGGGTGCAGTGGTGAGCGGTCCCATTCCGTTACCTACGCACAAGCGTATTTTTACCGTGAACCGCTCCACGTTTGTCAACAAGAAATCGCGCGAGCAGCTTGAGTTGGCCTCTTTTAAGAGACTCATCGATATTTACAGCTCCACTGCCAAAACTGTGGACGCTTTGATGAAACTCGAGTTGCCCAGCGGTGTGGAAGTAGAAATTAAAGTATGATAAAATAGACACAAGAACCAAGAACCAAGAAGCAAGACAAAAGAATAAAGGAAAAGAACCGAGAGGCAAGAACCAAGAGTCAAGAGGCAAGGTGAAAATCTTGCACCTGCAATCTGAAATTCCCCGTCTTGAATCTTGCATCTTGAATCTTCAATCTAAATTAAAACAAGAGAGAAATGCCAGGATTATTAGGAAGAAAAATCGGAATGACGTCCGTTTTCAGTGCCGAGGGGAAAAATATCCCATGCACTGTTATCGAAGCAGGTCCTTGCGTGGTAACTCAGGTGAAAACCGTTGAAAGAGACGGTTACGATGCTCTTCAGCTCGGGTTTGACGACAAAAAAGACAAACATACCACGAACGCTGAACAAGGGCATTTTAAGAAAGCCGGAGTAAGCCCCAAGAGACACTTGGCCGAGTTCAAAGGTTTTGGAGAGGAGTACAAAGCAGGCTCCGAGATCAAAGTCGATCTTTTCAACGATACCGTCTATGTGGATGTGATCGGGAAATCGAAAGGAAAAGGATTCCAGGGCGTGGTGAAACGCCACGGTTTTGGAGGCGTCGGACAGTCGACGCATGGCCAGCACAACAGGTTGCGTGCGCCCGGTTCTATCGGGGCATGTTCTTATCCCGCGAAAGTATTCAAGGGAACCCGCATGGCCGGACAGATGGGTAATGAGCGGGTAACCGTTCAGAACTTGCAGGTGATCAAGGTGATTCCCGAACACAACCTTTTGCTTATAAAAGGTTCTGTGCCGGGAAGTAGAGGTTCAATCGTAGCAATAGAGAAATAAAATGGAATTAAGCGTATATAATATCAAAGGAGAGGTAACAGACAAGAAGGTGACACTCGACGATTCCATTTTCGGGATTGAACCCAATGATCATGTTATCTGGTTGGATGTAAAGCAATATATGGCCAACCGGCGTCAGGGTACGCATAAATCGAAAGAGAGAAGCGAAGTTACGGGAAGTACGCGCAAGCTGATCCGCCAGAAAGGTAGCGGCGGCGCGCGTCGCGGTGATATTAAATCGCCCGTACTGGTAGGTGGAGGCCGTGTATTTGGCCCCAAACCACGCGATTACAGTTTTAAGGTAAACAAAAAAGTGAAAGTGTTGGCGCGCAAATCGGCCCTCTCACTGAAAGCGAAAAACAACGCTATTGTAGTGGTGGAAGATTTTGTTTTCGACGCGCCTAAGACCAAACAGCTTGTAGAGTTGGCTAAGAATCTGCAACTCGCTGATAAAAAGATACTTTTCGTTTTGCCGAATCAAAATAAAAACGTATATTTGTCGGCTCGAAATTTGGGCGGCGTTAATGTGATAACAGCTTCCGACATAAATACATATAAAATTATGGATTGCGCCGGGCTGGTGATGATGGAATCATCGGTAGCTGTAATTGATAACCTGTTTAAAGCATAAGGAGAATAAAAATGAGTGTAATAGTAAAACCCATATTCACAGAGAAACAAACCGCTATAACGGAAAAATTTGAGAACCGTTACGGTTTTATTGTGGAGCCTTCTGCTAATAAGGTTGAAATTAAAAATGCCGTTGAAGCGCTTTACAATGTACATGTGGAGAGCGTGAATACGATGCGGTATGATGGTAAACAGAGAAGCCGGTATACGAAATCGGGCGTTGTGAAGGGACATACTCCGTCGTACAAGAAAGCAATCGTCACCTTGAAGAAAGGCGAAACAATAGATTTATTTAGCAATATCTAAAAATAATGGCAATACGTAAATTAAAGCCCACAACACCGGGGCAAAGACACAAGATTATCGGTTCATTTGAAAAGATCACTGCAAGTGTACCGGAGAAATCTCTTGTGGTTGGTAAAAGATCGTCGGGCGGCCGCAATAACCAGGGTAAGATGACCGTGGGATATATTGGCGGCGGACACAAAAGACGCTTCAGGATTATTGATTTCAAGAGAATAAAAGATGGTATCCCGGCCGTAGTAAAAAGCATAGAGTACGATCCTAACCGTTCGGCGCGCATCGCGTTATTGTATTATGCCGACGGAGTGAAAACGTATATCCTCGCGCCCAACGGCCTTGAAGTAGGAACCTCAGTGATGTCGGGGCTTTCAGCAGCCCCTGAAGTTGGAAATGCACTACCCCTGTCGGTTATTCCCATCGGTACGGTAATTCATAACATTGAATTGCGTCCGGGGCAGGGGGCAAAGATGGCACGCTCTGCCGGAACATTTGCACAATTGGTATCTCGCGAAGAGAATTATGCCATTATTAAAATGCCATCCGGCGAAGTTCGCAAAATTTTGTCGGCATGTAAAGCTACTATTGGAAGTGTTGGTAATTCGGATCATGCTCTGGAACAATCAGGTAAAGCCGGCCGTTCTCGTTGGCTCGGACGTCGTCCCCACAACCGCGGTGTTGTGAAAAACCCGGTCGATCACCCGATGGGTGGCGGCGAAGGACGTGCGTCGGGAGGTCATCCCAGATCAGCCAAAGGCTTGTACGCAAAGGGCTTGAAGACAAGAGCCCCTAAAAAACATTCTTCAAAATACATCGTAGAGAGAAGAAAAAAGAAGTAATCTGATTAATTAATAAATAACTATGAGCAGATCATTAAAGAAGGGTCCGTACATCAATCTGAAATTAGAGAAAAAAGTGAACGCCATGAATGAAAGCGGAAAGAAAACCGTGATCAAGACGTGGGCGCGCGCTTCGATGATATCACCTGATTTTGTGGGACACACTATTGCCGTACATAACGGAAACAAATTCATTCCCGTATATGTTACCGAAAATATGGTAGGACATAAGCTGGGCGAATTTTCCGTAACTCGCACATTCCGCGGCCATGCAGGCAACCGCAAGAAATAAGATCAGGGCGCTTAACGAAATAAAAAACAGAAAAAGAGATGAGTGCTAGAAAAAGAATATCAGCCGAACAAAGAAAAGAAGAGCGTAAGGAGATTTCTTTCGCGGTGTTGAGAAACGCTTCGAGTTCGCCCCGTAAAATGCGTTATGTAGCAGATATGGTGCGTGGCATGGAAGTGTTTAAAGCATTGGGCGTTTTGAAATTTTCCAATAAAGAGGCTTCCGGCAAGGTAGAGAAATTACTGTTGTCGGCCATTGCGAACTGGGAACAGAAAAACGAACGCAAAGCCGAAACCGGCGAATTGTATATTAAAACCATATCCGTGGATGAAGGCGCTACGCTGAAACGGCTTCGCCCGGCGCCGCAGGGACGCGGGTACAGAATCCGCAAACGCTCCAATCACGTGACTATTGTGGTAGATACATTGAACAAAGAAGAACAAGAACAAAACTGAAAAGATGGGACAAAAAGTAAACCCGATAGCAAATCGTTTAGGGATCATCAAAGGATGGGACTCTAACTGGTACGGCGGAAATAATTATGGCGACGTTTTGTTGGAAGATAGCAAGATCCGCAAATATTTGAATGCCCGTCTTGCCAAAGCAAGTGTATCCCGCATCGTGATTGAGAGAACATTGAAACTCGTAACGATCACAATTTGTACGGCCCGCCCCGGTATCATTATCGGTAAGGGAGGCCAGGAGGTCGACAAATTGAAGGAAGAGTTGATGAAGGTCACCGATAAAGATATCCAGATCAATATATTTGAGATCAAGAAGCCGGAACTCGACGCCGTAATCGTTGCCAATAATGTGGCGCGCCAGATCGAAGGCAAGATCGCTTATCGCCGTGCCGTGAAAATGGCCATCGCTTCCACCATACGTATGGGAGCCGAAGGGATCAAAATCCAGGTATCGGGCCGGTTGAACGGCGCTGAAATGGCCCGCTCGGAA
Organism: Proteiniphilum sp.; assembly: GCA_031284475.1. Classification (GTDB taxonomy): domain Bacteria; phylum Bacteroidota; class Bacteroidia; order Bacteroidales; family Dysgonomonadaceae; genus Proteiniphilum. The sequence continues at coordinate 7,075 of JAISZV010000129.1, forward strand.
ATGTATAAAGAAGGAAGAACCCCTCTGCATACTTTCCGTGCCGACATTGATTATGCACAGGCGGAAGCGCTCACCAAAGTGGGACTGATCGGTATCAAAGTATGGATTTGCCGTGGCGAGGTGTATGGCAAAAAAGACCTTGCCCCTTCATTCGCCACTTCCAAGGAAAACCGCCCCAATAACAGCGGTAACCGTGGAGGCAACCGTCCCGAAAACGGCGGCAGAAACGGCAGACGCAGAAGAAATAAAAACAATGCTTAATTGAAGAAGATATGTTACAGCCAAAGAGAACAAAATTCAGAAGACAGCAGAAAGGCCGTATGAAAGGCAATGCCGGACGGGGTAACCAACTGGCGTTTGGCTCTTTCGGGATAAAATCGCTGCAATCTAAATGGATTACCGGGAGACAGATTGAGGCTGCGCGTATTGCCGTAACACGCTATATGCAGCGTCAGGGACAGGTTTGGGTACGTATTTTCCCCGATAAGCCTATCACCAAAAAGCCTGCCGAAGTGCGTATGGGTAAAGGTAAAGGTAATCCCGAAGGATACGTGGCGCCCGTTACCCCCGGAAGAATTATTTTTGAAATAGAAGGCGTTCCTTTCGACGTGGCAAAGGAGGCTTTGCGTTTAGCGGCTCAAAAATTGCCGGTTACTACTAAATTCGTGGTGAGAAGGGATTATGATTATGAGCAAAAATTGTAAGGCGAGATGAAAAAACAAGAAGAATTAAAAGAACTGTCCGATAAAGACCTGAAAGAAAAATTGGATGCAGAAGTGGTTTTGCTCACACAGTTGCGTATCAACCACACTATTGCTCCTCTCGACAATTCAGGCTCATTGAAGGAAAAGCGCAGAAACATTGCCCGTATCCATACGGAGTTGCGTGCAAGAGAGTTGAAAAAAGATCAATAAATGACAGAATGGAAACGAGAAATTTAAGGAAAGAAAGAATCGGGGTCGTTTTCAGCAATAAGATGGATAAAACCGTCACCGTTGCCGTAAAATGGAAAGAAAAACACCCTATATATGGGAAATTCGTTAATAAAACGAAGAAATTTCACGCCCATGATGAGAAGAACGACTGTAACATTGGCGATACGGTTCGTATAATGGAAACACGTCCTTTGAGCAAGACAAAGAGATGGAGAGTGGTTGAAGTAATGGAAAGGGCTAAGTAAGATGATACAACAAGAATCAAGATTAACAGTAACCGACAATAGCGGAGCCAAAGAAGCGCTCTGTATCCGCGTTCTGGGAGGTACCGGAAGGCGTTATGCATCGGTAGGGGATGTAATTGTTGTGGCGATCAAGAACACAATCCCTTCGAGTGATATTAAGAAAGGCGCCGTATCAAAAGCGATCATCGTTCGCACGAAAAAGGAGATCCGTCGCGCCGACGGTTCATACATCCGTTTCGACGACAATGCCTGCGTTCTTTTGAACAATGCCGGCGAGTTGAGGGCTAGCCGTATTTTCGGGCCTGTTGCCCGTGAGTTGCGCGCTACGAACATGAAGATCGTTTCCTTAGCTCCTGAAGTATTATAATCTATTAATCAATCACAGGCAATGAGTAAATTACATATAAAGAAAGGCGATACGGTTTACGTCAATTCCGGCGAAGACAAAGGAAAGACCGGCCGCGTGCTGGAGGTTCTGGTGAAGAAGAACCGCGCCGTGGTAGAAGGAGTAAACATTGTATCGAAGCATAGCAAGCCCAACGCCCAGAATCCGAACGGTGGGATTGAGAAGAGAGAAGCGTCCGTGCACATCTCAAACCT
>JAISZV010000135.1 GCA_031284475.1 Proteiniphilum sp.
TCCGGGGATGACCATATATAAAATCAGTGTCTCCATCAGGAATGTTTTGAAACTTTTGTTTAACTTCGTTGTCAGTTCACAAAGGAGATCATTACAGATACCCCTATACTGGTTAAGTACGCTGAGTCTTTCCATCTTTTTGTAATCTTTTGTCAGATATAAAGATAGTGAAAATCAGCGGCTTAACCTTCTTTTTTGTATTAAACTTTGTTCATATATTTTTGAATATTAATTAGTTGTAAAATATTTACCGAAGTATTGCTATATAATCACGGTATTTTTATATTGCTGCGGATGGGATAGGAGAGCGTTGGCGAAAAAACCGCGTCAATAATATCTTTTGCCGCTTCACCCTTTGATTTCAGCGTGTACGGCTGTTTGCCGCCGTCGCGGAAAAGGAGCGTTATTTTGTTTGTATCGTGTCCGAACCCCGCGCCTTTGTCGTTCAGCGAATTGAGCACAATGCAGTCGAAGTTCTTCTCTTCCATTTTTTTCATCGCATTACTCTCTTCGTTGTTGGTCTCCAATGCAAAGCCTACGGTGAGTTGCCCCGGCTTTTTTATTTTTCCCAGCGAGGCGGCGATATCCGGATTGGGAATAAGCGAGAGGGCGAACTTCTCTTTTCCGGAGCGTTTTATCTTTTCCCCGCTCATCTGTTCCGGACGGTAGTCGGCTACGGCGGCCGAGAAGATGGCTGCATCCGTTTGCGGGAAAATCTTCAGCGCAGCGTCATACATCTCGTTGGCCGACTCCACATCTACCCTTCGTATATTGGGATGCGTGGCCGGTAACGCCGTAGGGCCTGTGATCAGGATTGTCTCTGCTCCCCGCGAAGCGCATTCTTCGGCCAGGGCGAACCCCATCTTCCCCGAAGAGAAATTGCCGATGAAGCGTACCGGGTCGATCCGTTCATAGGTAGGCCCCGCGGTGATCAATATTTTTTTTTTGCAGAGATCGTTTCCGGCGGCAAAGAACCGCTCCAGGAGAGACACAATATTTTCCGGCTCTTCCATTCTGCCTTTTCCTTCAAGGTGGCTGGCCAGTTCTCCTTCGGCGGCGTCGATGACCTGTACCCCGTCGCTTTTCAGCTTTTCAATATTGCGTTGTGTAGAGATATGCCTGTACCTGTCGAGATCCATAGCTGGCGCCACAAATACGGGCGCTTTCATGGAAAGATAGGTGGTGATCAGCATATTGTCCGCAATTCCGTTGGCCATCTTGCCGATGGTGGCAGCCGTTGCCGGCGCAACTATCATCAGGTTGGCCCATAAACCCAGTTCCACATGGCTGTGCCATGAACCGTTGCCGGCGGCGAAAAATTCGCTGATAACCGGCCGTCCCGACAAAGCCGAGAGCGTTACCGGCGTAATAAACTCCTTTCCGGCCGGCGTAATCACAACCTGCACCTCAGCCCCCTTTTTTACCAACAACCGGATGAGTACCGCCGATTTATAGGCCGCAATGCTCCCTGTGATACCTAATACAATATGTTTTCCCTGAAGCGACATAATATTTTTTTAATGATTACAAATGTAAGAAGAATTTTTGTACTTTACTCCCGGTAAGCGGATTCCAAGCCTGCCCTTGGACAACTTTAACGATTGGGTGGTTAAATAAAATTAATATTGAAAAATGTTGGGTACTTTGTATTGCATAATACTTTGCTTTGGGTATCTTTGCAGTACAAAAATAAACAGAAATGAATATTGAAAATACGCAAAGCCAGATGCGGAAAGGAGTATTGGAATACTGTATTCTTTCCATCATCAGAAGAAACGAGGCTTATCCCGGCGACATCATCGACGAAATGAGGGGAACCGGGTTGCAGCTTCTGGAGGGAACCCTTTACCCTCTGCTCAATCGTTTGAAGAATGCCGGTATACTTACTTATCAATGGGTGGAAAGCACTTCGGGCCCTCCGCGCAAATATTTCCGCCTGACGGAGAAGGGAGAGGAGTTTTACATCTTCCTACAGGCTACATGGAATGAGTTGGCAACGGGCGTAGAGACCCTCACCCGTAAGAGGGGCGAATCACAAGAAAATCAATCAGAATAGAATCTATATGAAGAAAGTAATCAACATTAATTTTCAGGGACAGGTGATTGTTATTGAGGAAACTGCGCACGATATATTGAAACAGTATATCGACAACCTCAAAACCTATTTTTCGCGTGAAGAGGGGGGCGATGAAATTGTGAATGATATAGAATGCCGCATAGCCGAACTGTTTGGCAACCGCCTGAAGCATGGTATTAATTGCATCACCGACGAAGATGTGAAGGCTATTATCAATAGCATCGGCAGGCCTCAGGATTTTGATTCGGATTATGAAGATGAGGCCGGTTCCGCCAAAAACGAACCGTGGGGAAACGAACGCCAAAGCCTGCACCGAAGCGCAAACGACAAGATTATAGGCGGCGTTTGCAGCGGACTGGCGCACTATTTCAAAACCGCTCCCGTGTGGATACGGCTCTTTTTTGTGCTCTTTTTCGGAGTTCTTTTCTGGGTATATATTGCATTATGGATTGTGTTAAAGCCGAAGGAATTAAAATCGAATGTTACCAAACGGCTTTACCGGAATCCCAACGACCGGTTTATAGGCGGGGTGTGCGGCGGTATTGCGGCTTATTTCAGGATTGATTCGTGGATACCCCGTATACTGTTCCTTTTGCCGCTTGTGCTGAATATGATAGGGATAATCTCTATCTTCCCCCTGAACCGGATATTCGACCATGTAGAGTTCAACTGGAATTTTAATATGGGCGTGGCGCTGATCTACGTTGTTCTTTGGGCGATTATTCCCGCAGCAAAAACGGTGAAACAGAAGCTGGAAATGATGGGTGAAGAGGATTATATCCGTTCCATCCGGGAAAAGGTAACCGACAATGTGGCCGGTTCAAAGAACTACGCCGGGATGGAGGGGATGCCTCCCGAACCGCCCGTACCGGGGCGCCGTGCGGAAACGGCGCCTCGCCCGGCTCAGCCCGGTTGCCTGAACGCATTCGTTATCTTGCTGAAAATTATTCTCTTTTCTTTTACCGGGATCTTATTATTGATATTGATCGCTGTTTTTATCGGTTTATTAGTTACCGGTACCCACCTCTTGCCGTTGAAGTCGCTGTTTATCGATCCCGGTTATGAGACTAACTTGCTGTTTACTGCGCTGGGATTGGTATTCCTTGTTCCCGTTGCGGCGATTGTTATATGGATTGCACGTCGCACCATGAAAGCCAAATCGCGCCCGGCCATCGGGATAACCGCCTCTTTGCTTTGGATTGCCGGGCTTGCATTGACCGGTATATTGGGCGCGCGGGTAGCCGACAAGTTCAGCGTGGAAAGCTCCAATGAAAGGAGTATTGCCGTTGCGCCGGTTACCTCAGGTAAAATGTATGTGGAGATGCAGCCTTACGCTGAAGATTACGCCGAAATAAAGACGAAATACGGGAATATTGGGTTTCATGCCGATTTTGAAGACTTGCCTTATACTACGATCAATGAAGATTCGCTCCTTTTCGATAATATCAACCTACAGATAGGTAAAAGCGGCGATTCGCTATTCCACGTGCGGGTGATAGCTGCCACGCGCGGCAGGGATCTCCGCGCCGCCAAGGCTGATATCGCTCAGTTTTCTTATGAGATTGTGCAGAAAGATTCCCTGTTGCTCCTTCCGGAGTTTTTGTCGGCGCCAATAGGGCAGGGGATCAGGAACCAGAGCGTTACAGTGGAAATATTGACGCCTGCGGGGAAAACCGTTGAGATAAGCGAAGCGTTGCGGGAGTACAAAAACAACAGGCCGCCCGCCGTAGCGCGTAAAAGAATAAGGAATTACTCGCGTAATACCGCCTATTTGCCTGTGGATATTTCCGGAAAAGGCGAGGGAAAGGGCGAGGGCGAAGTTACCCCTGCGCTCTCCGTAGATTCGATATAGATCACTTTTTATACGCTCGCTTACTTTTCATTGTGAATCGGAAGGCCGTTCCCTTGTGGAGCGGTTTTCTTTTTAGTAAATCATTTTCTTTTCCGATAGCGGGAAATAATGCGCCAGTATCTCCTTATAACCGTATCCTTTTTCGGCCATTATGGCTGCGCCTATCTGGCATAGCCCTACGCCGTGGCCCCATCCTGCGCCGGTTAAAGTAAATGCTTGGGGAATACCGTTTTTGTCTTCGCCGTGCGCATCCGCTACAAAGGCGGAACTGTAGAGGTGCGATTTTGATAAGGTGCGCCGTATTTCCAGTTCTTTGCCGATAGTCATTACCCGCTCCGCGCCGATAATCTTCAGCCGGATGATACGGCCTGATGCGCCCCTTTCGAGCGGTTGCAGGGCGATGATTTCCCCGAAATCGATTCCGGAACGCTCCCTGATAAGCGCCGATAACTCTTCCTGCGAATAGGTTATCGTCCAGCGGTAAAAATCGGCCGTTTCCCGGTCGTAATCGTTCAGTACCTGCTTTAGAATGTACGTATCTTTTGTGTTACAGAAAGCGGCGGGCGAGGAACGGATCCATTTCTCCGCATTTTCTTCCACCGTAAGGTCGGGCAGGAACGCACCTTCCGCCTGATCGAGTTTCGCCTGCAAATAGGGATGGGGTGCGGGTTCCCACACATTCTCGAATATTTCCGTCGCGCCGCCGCAGCACTTAGAGAAACGGGCGTCGCAAATGTCTCCGTTGTAGAGGAGCGTTTCGCCTCGCGTTTCCCGAATTACTTTTTTTACTAATTCCGTGGATTGGCGGGCGATTCCCTGGTAACGCTGGCAATGGTCGTCGGCGCAAACGTCGAAGCGGTTGTGGTTCTCCCTGTCGTACCAGCGGAATATCTCCGTAGGCGTTTTGAACGAGGTTTGGTAACCGGTTCCGGCGTTTTCAAGAGATTTATTCTTGCGAATCTGCGCCAGTAACCAGCTTCTTGATATAACAGCGTGCGTTTTCAGCAACTCTTCGGAACTTGTTGCGCTCATTTCGGATGAGATTACGCTGGTAAGGTAATCTTCCAGCGAAACAATGTTGATCGCCGAGATACCGTCGTTTTCCATTATGAATTTCAAGTTACCCTGAAAATATTGGCTTTCTTTCCGCTCCCAATGAAATTGTACGCCGATTATTACGTTTTTTAATCCAAAAGAGTTGCGATGCGGGTCATCCGCTTCAAAAACAAGCTCATCGAACGTTTCGCCGTTGAAAAGTATCTTTCCGCCCGAAATTTCAACTGGATAATCTCCCGCATGAACGTACCGTTCATTCAACTTGTAACCGGACGGCAGCGAAAAATCAATCTTTTGCTGTTCCAATAATATGCCTACATGAATAAGCGGTTCATTCATTGTTTATATTGTTTTAAAACTCCAGGTTGTTTTGGGCGTTCATCTTCTTTCTTGCCAGTAGTTCCCATGTCCTGATCCTGTCTTTATAGAGATTATGGGCATTCATTTTCACCGTATCGAGCGAGGCGTCGCTATTGTCTTCCCAGCGGCGGCAGAGGTAGAGCACGTCGTAAATACGCCCGATCCGGTATCGGCGCGAGATGTTGAGCCCCAGGGCGTAATCTTCGCCGTAACTGGTATTGGGAACCTTTATGTTGCGCAGTACCGGCGTATAGAACGCACGGGGCGCTCCCAGCCCATTGATGCGCAAGGCGTTGTTCCGGCCGTTGTCAGGAGTCCATTCGCGATGGTCTATAATACCCGGCGGAATCTCCTCCATAAAGAAGTCGGTCATCCGGTAGCTACCCACTACCATTGCGCAACGCTGTTGGTAGAAAGCGTCGACAATTTTTTGCAGCGTATCTTCCCCGCTGTAAACGTCGTCGCTGTCTAACTGCACGGAAAACTTTCCGCATTCCGGATGA
>JAISZV010000173.1 GCA_031284475.1 Proteiniphilum sp.
CGCATGGCAGAGTGTTGCCGCCATTATCATGCAGAGTAAAAATGCGGTTGTTTTCATTTTTTTATGTTGTTTAAAAGATAGTTGTAAAAATCGAAATTGGTGAATGTTCCATCCGGATATTTACGGTAAATCGGCGGAAAACCGTAAAGAGTATAATATCTTAAAATATCCTGGTATTCGGTATCCGAAAGTTGCTGCAAAGGCATTTTCATGATAATACCTATGAAATCATTACGCATACTATCTCCGGCTTTATCTTCAAGAAGATCTAGAACGGTTATAAAATAAGCATCCGGAGATGAATTCAAAAACAAGCTGAACTTAAACACTTTCGCTTCCAGTTCCATGTTCGTAAACCCCTTTTTCCCTTTTGTCATAGCGCCGAAATCAATATGCCGGGTATCTTCGTAGTACCGGTGCTGCCCGGCGTGGAACAATTCTTCCACTACCTGCAACCGTAAAATACAATAGAATGTTTGATGAAAAACATATTCTGGATTTTTTTGGCGGTATGGAGTTAAACGTGGTAAGGCGTACCAGCAATTGGTTCAGAGGTGTGGGCATGCAGTATGAAAACGGAGAGAAAGGCTATTTCAACTACCTGACTTTTAAGAAATACAGGGAAGATAATACCGATTATTATACCCTTAACAATACGATAAGTAAAAATCTGGCTTTTTTCGCCAATCCGAATTATTCTTATAAGGGACGCTATAATCTTTCGGGAACTCTCCGTTACGAAGGCTCCAACCGCCTCGGTAAATCACGTAGTGCACGCTGGTTGCCTACATGGAATATTTCAGGCGCATGGAATGCGCATGAAGAGAATTTCTTTGAATCGTTTGAAAAGGTTCTTTCCCACCTCAAACTGAGAGGATCCTATAGTTTGACGGCAGAAGCGGGGCCTGCATGGGTAGCCAATTCAAAAGTTATTATCACCAGCTATTCGCCGTGGAGGCCGGGTGCATCGCACGGAGAACCGGGACTCGAAATTTCTGAACTCGAAAACAGCGAGTTGACGTATGAAAAGAAACATGAGTTGGATGTCGGTATTGATGTCGGTTTTCTGAACAACCGGATTAACCTTGTATTCGACTACTATAAACGTAATATGTTCGACCTGATCGGGTATGTTACCACTCAGGGAGTTGGTGGCGTGATCAATAAAATGGCCAATACGGCTGATATGAAATCGCACGGCGTTGAATTTACCCTTTCGACCAAAAATATAAAAACGCAGGATTTCACCTGGAGCACAGACTTCACATTTTCATATAACAGGACATACATTACATCTTTGAAAACGCAGGGAAATCTTCTGAGCCTATTGAAAGGAGAAGGTTATCCTCGTGAAGGCTTTGAACACAGGTCGCTCTTTTCCATTCCTTTTACCGGCCTTGATGATGAAGGATTCCCTACATTCACTTTCTCAGACGGCACGAAAATTACCAAAGCAAATTATGGCGATTTGGACTTTCAGGAACGTGAAAAGTTGGATTTTCTCAAATATGAAGGACCTGCTGAACCTCCTTATACCGGCGGATTCGGTAATATTTTCAGCTATAAACGCTGGACGCTGAATATCTTTATGACGTATGCATTCGGCAACAAAATTCGCCTTGATCCTGTGTTCTTCGATAGCTATACCGATATGGATGCCACGCCTAAAGATTTTATAAACAGATGGATACTTCCGGGAGATGAGAATATAACAACAATTCCCGTTATCGCAAGTGCGCGTCAGAGGAGGATTTATGGAAATCTCCAACGTGGTTATAATGCGTATAATTACAGTACGGAGAGGATTGCGAAAGGCGATTTTATCAGGATGAAAGAGATTTCGCTGACTTACGACATTCCGCAGGAATGGATTCGCAGTTCGGCATTAAAAAAACTTTCCCTGAAATTACAAAGTACGAATCCGTTCCTTGTCTATTCCGACTCTAAGCTGAATGGGCAGGATCCCGAATTTTTCCGCTCTGGCGGTGTGGCTGTTCCTATGGCTCAGCAATTCACATTTACATTAAGAGCCGGTTTTTAATCATCAAAAAAGAAAGTTATGAAGAAAAATAAATTAATCATATTCCTGTTATCCATATTCACTTTCATATCATGTGATGAATTTCTGGATACATTACCGGATAAAAGAGCGGAGTTGAATACTCCTGATAAGATTGCCAAGGTGCTTGTTTCGGCTTATCCCACCGAATTACCCACCTTGATGTTTGAGATAATGTCCGATAATGTTACCGACAATGGGCCGCAATACGCAGTTGCCTACTCGGAGCAAACGGTCACCCAGTCTTATAAATATCAGGATATTACGGAAATAGACTGGGATGTGCCGCAACGGGTATGGCAGCAAACCTACGCTTCTATATCTTCCGCCAACCAGGCATTGGCCGCCATAGAAGAACTGGGCTCCCCTGAAGAAACAAACGGATCGAAGGCGGAAGCCTTGCTATGCCGCGCGTTCGGTCATTTTATTCTTGTCAACACCTTTAGTATAGCCTATAATTCGGAGAGCAGTACGTCCGATTTGGGGATTCCCTATATGAGCGCTCCGGAAACGACGGTAAGACCTGCCTATGAGCGAGGTACGGTTGCGCAGGTTTACGAACTGATCGACCGTGATATTGAAGCCGCTCTTCCTTTATTGAAGGACGATTTTATCCAGCCTGCTTACCATTTTAATACCAAAGCCGCCTACGCTTTTGCCGCCCGTTTCAACCTTTTCTATGGTAAATGGGATAAAGCGATAAGCTATGCCACGCAAGCCATCGGTGAGAATCCTACTTTGCAGTTCAGGAATGTAGTGCTTCAGAATTCTTACTCGGTAGTGGTAGACCGTACGTATGCTTATATCAATAAAGATGAACCTGCCAATTTAATGATCTTGCCGCAACGCAGCCTGTGGGGCAGGGTTTATAACCGTGCGGCTTCCGGCGCTAGATATGCACATGCGAGGACTAAGGCAAACTATACTTTCTGGCAATTTTTTCCATGGAACAATATAGCCAATGGTTATAGTAGTATGTTTGGCTCTAACCAGAATGTTTATTATCCGAAAATACAAGAGATATTCGAGATAACCAATGCCACGGCCCAAACGGGACAACCCCATACGGTGCTTGTACCTTTTACGGTGGAAGAAACGCTGATGTGTCGCGCAGAAGCCTATATTATGCAGAACAATTTGGACGCCGCCGTCCGCGACCTGAACTACTGGTATGCTTACAATTCTCCTGGAGGTTCAACTTTTACGGCGGATGCTATATCGGCTTGGTATGCGATTAACAGTGAAAGGACTCCCCGGTACAAAATGGATACACGGTTTAATGTGAGCGAAGGATTGCAGGAAAACCTGTTGCGTGCCGTATTGGCCATTCGCCGTATTAACTGCGTGCATACGGGAAAGCGCTGGTTAGATATCAAACGGCACGGCATCACGGTGGAACATCCGGTATTCACGAGTACCACCGTATCCGATACGATCAGGTTATTGCCTTATGATCCGCGTACGGCGATACAGTTGCCGCAGGATGTAACGATAGGCGGTTTGCCGCCCAATCCGAGGGATGATAACGCAACGGCAGGGGCTGCTTCGGGAGGAGAGAATAATATAATGACGGATACCGAAAACTAAATGTAAATGAAAAAATAAGATTATGATGAAACGAAATTTTATATATATAATCCTCTGCTTGTCGGGACTGCTTTATGTGGGTTCCTGTACGAGCGACGATCCCGATCAAAACAACAGCATTTTTGACGAGAAAGTGGAACGGGACGCATTCGATCACTGGCTGGATGCCAATTACGTGCAGCCT
>JAISZV010000287.1 GCA_031284475.1 Proteiniphilum sp.
AAATTTTCCGAGAGCCGACAGCTATGCGAAAGGGTCGGGAACCTGTAAGGAAGACGATATAGTAATACTGATCGACGAATTTAGCGCGTCGGCCAGTGAAATCTTTGCCGGAGCTATCCAGGATCATGATAGAGGCCTGGTGATAGGCCGGCGCTCTTTTGGTAAGGGATTGGTACAGGAGCAGCGTAATTTTCCGGACGGTTCTGCCGTGAGGCTCACCGTGGCCCGCTATTATACGGCTTCGGGCAGGTCTATTCAGCGCGGATATGAAAGGGGAAAATATGACGAGTATGAAATGGAAGCTATAAACCGTTATATAGAAGGAGATTATGTTAACGTAGATACGGCGTCGAATCATCTTATTCCCTTTCAGACTATGGGGGGCAGAACGGTTTATGGCGGCGGCGGCATTATGCCCGATATCTTTGTACCCCGCGACACAGTGGGAATCAACTCCTATTATAATCTGGTAGTGAATAACCATCTGGACGAAAAGTATGCGATGCTTTACTCCGACGCAAACCGGGAAAAACTGAGTAGTTTTGCCACATGGCAGGAACTTCACAGGTATTTGCAGCAGCAACCGCTATTGTTGAATCTTGTGAGTTTTGCAGACTATAACGGGGTCAGGAGAAGGCCTTACTATATTCAAGAGTCGAGTGAGTTGCTTGAAAATGTGATGTATGCCTACATCATCCGGAATTTCTTTGGAGAAGAAGATTTTTGGGCGGCGTACCATAAAGAAGACTCATTGATCAAAAAAGGGATTGAATTGATAGAAACAGGGAAGGCGGCGTATCAATCTATTGTTGACGAGGGGTACAAATGATCCATTACAGGCGTTATTCGCTAAGATCGCGCTGTGTATCGCACAATGAGGCGTAGTATCCTCCCTGTGCGTAAAGTGTGGAATGTTGTCCCGATTCCATAATCCGCCCATCTTTCATTACATAAATCCCATCCGCATTTTTGATAGTAGATAACCTGTGGGCTATCACAATGGTAGTCCGGTTTTTCATCAGTTTCTCCAACGCTTCCTGTACCAGCCGTTCCGAATCGGTATCGAGCGCCGAAGTGGCTTCATCCAGGATCAGTATCTTCGGGTTTTTCAGGATCGCCCGCGCAATGCTGATACGCTGGCGCTGCCCTCCCGACAACTTCCCGCCCCGGTCGCCGATATTGGTCTGGTAACCGGACTCCGTAGCCATAATGAACTCGTGGGCATTGGCAATTTTCGCAGCGTTGATCACTTCGCTTTCCGTTGCGTTGGCAACCCCGAATGTTATGTTATTATAAAAGGTGTCGTTAAACAGGATGGCTTCCTGGTTCACATAACCCATCAGTGATCTCAGATCCCGCACTCTTATCTCCTTTATATCGACCCCGTCGATGAATATCCCTCCTTTTTGGATATCATAGAAGCGGGGCAGAAGGTCTACCATGGTTGATTTTCCCGAACCCGACTGTCCGACAAGAGCTATAGTTTTTCCTTTGTCAATCTTCAGGTTTACTCCTTTGATAATCCAATCTGTTTCATATTTAAACCAAACGTCCTTGTAATCTATACAGGAGTTGAATGTAGCAGGCAAAGGCTGTGTTGGGTCGGCGATTTTATTCTTGGCCGTCAGTATCTTATCGATACGTTCCATCGACGCCAGCCCGCGTGGTACGGCGTAGGCCGATTTTGAAAATTCTTTGGCCGGATTGATAATGCTATAAAATATGGTCAGATAGTAGATGAACGAGGCGGCGTCGATGATGCTGTTGCCCTCTAATATTAATGAACCCCCAAACCAGAGTACCACCGCGATAGTGATGGTGCCCAGCAACTCGCTCATGGGATGCGCCAGTTGCTGCCTGCGCGCGATCCGGTTCGACATGCGCCTGAACTCGTTGTTCCCGGCATGGAATCTTCCGGATATCCTGTTTTCCGCCCCGAATGCTTTGATCACTCTCAGCCCGCTCAGTGTTTCTTCCATCTGCGACATCAACTCGCCCCATTTGTTCTGCGCCGTGAAAGAGCTTCTTTTCAGGGTTCTGCCCACGCGCCCCATTACAAACCCCATTACAGGCAGTACGACCATCACAAAGAGGGTCAGTTGCCAGCTTAAGATCACCATAGTAGTCAGGTAGATCAGCATAAGGATCGGATTCTTGAAAAGCATATCGAGGGAACTCATCACCGAGTTTTCCACCTCATTCACATCGCCCGATACCCTGGAGAGAATATCCCCCTTCTTTTCTTCCGTAAAAAAACCGAGGGGGAGGGAAAGTACCTTGTCGTTGATCCGGTTCCGGATATCCTTGACCACGCCGGTTCTTATAGGGATAAGAAAGTAGGATCCGAAATAGGCGGTACCCGTTTTCAACAATGTTACCACGATCAGGAAGGCTGCCAACGCCATCAGTGTAATACTGCTCCCGTGCGTTTCTATGAATTGTGTTATATACCAGTTTACATTATTGAGCAGGATATCCATGAATGAGTAATCGGAACTGCCCCAGTTGATAAAGGAAAATGTTTCCCTGTTTATTTTGAATAAAACCTGGAGAATAGGGATAATGGCGGCAAGGGAAAAAACATTCAATATAGCCGTTAAAATGTTGAAGATAAATGCCAGAAAGACATATTTCTTATAAGGAGGTAAAAACCGTTTTAAGATATGAATAATACCCTTCATCTATGAATAGCTTTACTTGATTATGTTGTTGCAGATTTTGTGCGAAGATACTGATAAAATGTGATTCTATGGGAAAAATTGCATCTTTTCACACCTTTCATATCGCCCGCCTGTTATGTTTCTTTTTTCGATAGACCATAGACCGGGTTGCGCTTGTTTGACCTGATTTACTCTAACGAAACAGATTACCTTTTTCGACAGATCATAGACCGTTGTCGTATCCCGTGCACTTTCAAGAGAAAATCAGATAGGCTATTTCCCCGGTTTTTCTCAGGCTTGCTCCTTTTTACAGGTTTTATTCTCCCGGCCTGAAAAAATAATAGTTTTTTTTATTTGCGGTAATAGATTGAACCCCTTTTATTTGGTTGATACCTGGGGAAAGTGGAGGGAAAAAGATTGATTTTTCTTGTTGAATTGTTTGCGTGGTAAAAAATAACGCAGTATCTTTGCACCCGCTTTTAAGGAAAGATTTCTATAAGCGAGAGAAAAAGAGCGATCTTTAGAATAATTACATACACGTTTTAAAAAGAAGACAAAGCAGAGTATACAAGGG
>JAISZV010000292.1 GCA_031284475.1 Proteiniphilum sp.
GTAGGTTCCAAATGGGCGCACAGGTTCAAAGCCGGAGATAAATTCTCCATTCAGCCGGCGCTTTATTATGAAAATGGCCCCGTGGGCGTTCTGAGCGCTCCCGGTTACAGTTACAAATATATCGGCGGAGACGCCACTTATGTGGTCATTCCTAACGAAGTAATGGAACAGGATTGCTTACTGAAATATAACGGTGAGGGATATTATCCCGCGTCGCTGGCAGAGCCGCTTTCCTGTGTGATCGGCGCGATGCATGCCAACTATCACACCACACCCGGCAGTTATACGCATAAGATGGAGATTGTGGACGGGGGCAAGATGGCTGTTCTGGCAGGCGTAGGGCCGATGGGGCTTGCGGCCATCAATTATGCGCTCCACCGCGAAGACCGGAAACCGTCGCTGCTGGTGGTTACCGATGTTGATCAGGCGCGGTTGGACAGGGCCGCTTCGATCTATACCGTTGAATTTGCCGCATCTAAGGGAATTGATCTCCGTTATATCAATACCGGTACGATGGAAAACCCGGTGAAAGAGCTGAAAACGCTGACCGGTGATTCCGGTTATGACGATGTGTTTGTTTTCGCACCGGTCAAGCCGGTAGTAGAGCAGGGGGATGCTATCCTGGCGTTCGACGGTTGCCTGAATTTCTTTGCCGGCCCCAGTGATCCCAATTTCAGCGCCACGTTCAACTTCTACAACGTACATTATGCTTATACACATATTGTAGGCACCAGCGGAGGCAATAACGACGATATGGTAGAGGCGCTTGAGATCATGAGCAAAGGGCTTGATCCTGCGGGACTGATCACCCATATAGGAGGACTCAATGCGGTGGCCGACGCGACCAATAACCTGCCCCATATCCCCGGAGGAAAAAAACTGATCTATACGCATATCGATATGCCGCTCACCCCGATAGCCGATTTTGAAAAGCTTGGCGAGACCAATGAACTTTTTAAGGAACTGGCTGTTATCTGTAACCGTCATAAAGGATTGTGGAGCATAGAAGCGGAAACCTTTTTACTGGCGAATATGATAGGGTAGTGCACTTTGCATGATAGAGAATGATTTTGAACGGATAAAAACGTTCCGGAGTACTTTTAGAAGAAGAATATGAAACAGTTAGATGTGAGTTTGATGCATCCGGTGGAACAGATCAACGTAATCATCGGAAGAATATACAGTAGCGGGATGACCACTACTTCGGGAGGGAATATCTCCATTAGGGATAAAAACGGCGATATATGGATTACTCCTTCGGGAGTGGATAAAGGGTCGCTCACCACAAAAGATATTATGCAGGTGAAGAAAGACGGAACGGTTATCGGACTGCACAAACCTTCTTCTGAGCTCCCTTTTCATAAGGCTATTTATGAAGCCAGGCCGGAAATAGCCTCCATCATTCATGCCCACCCGCCTGCGCTGGTCGCTTTCAGTATCGCCGGTATTGTACCCGATACCAAGATTGTTCCGCAGGCGCACAATATTTGCGGGGATATAGGCTTTGCTCCTTATGGCACTCCCGGCAGTGAGGATCTGGGTGAGAAGATCGCGTTTGAATTTAAGGACGCCCGTTATAAAGCGGTGATCATGGAGAATCACGGTGTGGTGTTGGGTGGTACAGATATGATGGACGCCTACCAGCGGTTCGAAACGCTGGAGTTCTGTTGCCGTACCATTGTGAATGCCAAAAGACTGGGACAGGTGAATTATCTGACCGACGAACAGGTGGCGCAATATGTAAATCACCTGCCGACCAACATTTCCCATTTTATGGATATTGACCATCCTTCTCAAGAGCGGGCGATCCGTACGGAGATGGTGAATATTATCCGCCGGGCTTGCGATCAAGGCTTGATGATATCGACCTATGGCACGGTCTCAGTACGCTGGAAAAGTAACGATTTCCTGATCACCCCCAGCAATGTAGCGCGCTGGGATATTGTGCCGGGCGATATTGTGCAGATAAAGAACGGTATGGCCGAAGCGGGAAAAACCCCCAGCAGGTCGGTAGCCCTGCACCAACGTATCTACCAGTTGAACCCGCATATCAATTCCATCATTTCTACCCAGCCGGTGAATCTGATGGCGCATGCGGTGAGCGGTTCAAAATTTGATGTACGCACAATCCCCGAAAGTTGGATCTTCCTCCAGGACGTTCCCTCTATACCTTTCGGGCTGATCTATAATGATGTGGACAGTGCGGCGAAAATGTTCAACCACAATCGCGTTATCCTTGTAGAGAATGACAGTGTTTTTATTACCGGTGATAAGTTGTTGAATACCTTCGACTATCTGGAAGTAGCCGAATTTTCGGCCAATTCGCTCGTGATGGCTTCATCAATCGGCTCCCTGCAACCCATGGGCGACAAGGAGATTGATGAATTGAGAATTGCATTTAATGTAAAATGACTTATTGTCATTTTACATTTGTGCATGATTTTCTTCTAATTTAAGAAATTATCCCAACCTCTTTATCCGGTTATATATAAAGGTTTTGCGAATAGTCGAATAAAAACGGAGCGTCGGAAAGAAGCGGGTTCGCCCGGTCTTTTTCTGATAATAATATCTCCGAGTGCGCCAATCCCCAATCGATATTCAGCGCCGGATCATCAAACGCAATACCTCCTTCCGATTGAGGGGCATAGTAATTATCACATTTATACTGAAAAACGGCTTCATCGCTCAATACCGAAAAACCATGTGCGAATCCGCGGGGAATAAAGCATTGCCTTTTGTTCTCCTCCGTTAACAGTACAGAAACGTATTGTCCGAAAGTAGGTGATCCCTTTCGGATATCAACAACCACGTCGAGCACGTTCCCTTTTACCACACGTATCAATTTTGATTGGGTGTAAGGTGGCTTTTGAAAGTGTAAACCACGTAAGACGCCGTATAGAGATTTCGATTCGTTGTCTTGTACAAAGTGCGTGTTGCATACGTTTTGTTGGAACCATTCTTCAGAAAACGATTCGAAGAAATATCCCCGATTATCTCCGAAAACCCTTGGCTCGATAATGGCGACGCCTTCTATATCGGTTTTTATTATATTCATTTTATTTCCCCCGTCGTGTAATCGCTGCGAACCATCCCCGTTTTTTCATTTCGGGTAAAACGGATTGTCCGGACATGATCTGTAGTGCGTTAATCCCTTCGGCAGTGGCTTTGACGGCATTGTAGATAACGCCCCAATCGGGAATCCCCCCTAAGTTGCGGTCGTCGATAAACAGATCGACGCCCAACTTGCGCGAGACCTCTTCCCTCAACTCCTTGTTTTCTCCCCTGTAGTTCTCATTTTCCGCATAAAAATAGAGCCCCCGTTGGACGCAGTAGTCGATAGCATCCTGAAGGAGCCGGCCGTGGCGTACTGTCCACAGGATCAGTTTGTGTCCGTCTTTCTGCATTTGCAGGAGCGTATCGATTGCAAAAGGGATGGGTTTGCCGATCTTGGGGTAGGCATGTTCCACAATAGTTCCGTCGAAGTCGATGGCTATAATCATAATTCAAGAGGGGTTGTTTTTATAGTGCAAAGGTATGAAAAAAAAATGATTGAATCCGATAGCGCTGAAAAAATGGCGTGAAATGTAAAAAACAAAACTGTTAACATTCTGAAATAGACTTCTTCCGGCTTTCGATTTATGCTAAATTTGCACCCGGAAAATGATAAATGCTATCTATAACGGCGATTACGAATTTATACTATGCACAAAATATTTCCCCTGTTGATTTTGTTTTTGGCAGGGACAATAAAGTCGTTTCCGTCCGAACCGCCGGCGACGGAGGTAAGGGCGGTGTGGCTGACGACCAACTACGGACTGGACTGGCCGTGGAACCGAACCAGCGCGGATGCGCAAAAAAGGGAATTGACGGAGATACTGGATAGCCTGAAGAAATATAATTTCAATACGGTGTTCTTTCAGGCAAGGAGCAGGGGAGAGGTATTCTACAACTCGCAAATTGAACCGGCGTCTACTCTCGTTGCACCCGCCGGGCCGGGTCGCCCTGCGTTCGACCCCCTTGCATTTGTTGTCGAGGAGTGCCATAAACGAGGCTTGGAATGCCATGCCTGGGTGGTTGTCTACCCGTTGGGGGACGATCGCCATGTACGTAGCCTGGGGGCGCAGTCGGTGACAAAAAAAAATCCTTCTATCGCCAAACGATTCCGTGGGGAATGGTTCCTCGACCCGGGAAACCCGCGTACGGACGATTACCTGCTCTCGATCGTAAAAGAGATAGCGACCGGCTATGATGTGGATGGTATCCATTTCGACTATATCCGCTATCCCGACAACAGGGGGCGTTTTCCCGACGACGGGATGTACCGGTTATACGGCAAAGGAAAATCGCGGGATGAGTGGCGCAGGGATAATGTTACCCGCTTTGTGACGAAAGCGTACGACCGGGTGAAGGCGTTGAAGCCATGGGTACAGGTGAGCAGCGCCCCGCTGGGACGGTACCGCGCCCTGGGTAGCAACGGAGTAGGGTGGACTGCGCTGGAAACAGTATCCCAGGATGCGGGCAAATGGATGATGACAGGTAAACATGATGCTATTTATCCGATGATGTATTATAAAGAGGAGCTCTTTTATCCTTTTGTGGACGACTGGCTGAGGCACGCCAACGGACGGATCGTGGCGCCGGGGCTGGGGGCTTACCAGATGGTCGAATTGGGTTGGTCGCACCGCGATATACTGAATCAGGTGGATTATACCCGCAACAAGGATACGCACGGACAAGCCTATTTCCGGACAGAAAACGTGCTTTCCGATACAAAAGGGATCCTGCGGGAGTTACGGGAGTATTACAAATATCCGGCTAAGTTGCCGCCCATGACATGGTTGAAAGACTCAATACCCAACAGTCCGTATGACTTGCGGGCGGAGAAGGGCGAAGAGGGAATATTTGAACTTTCGTGGGAAAGGAGCGGCGAGAAAAGGATTACCTACAACGTTTACCGGAGCGAAACCGATACACTGAGCCTCGATAATGCCGAAAAGTTGATGGCCGTCGGACTACGGGAACCACTGTTCCGCTACCGGGCGGAGGAAAACGATAAGGCTTATTACTACTATATCACCACATCGGATGCATACCACAACGAAAGCGTGCCGTGCATCCCTGCTTTCTTTTACCACTCGGAAACGGTTAAATGAGAAGGCAGGAAAGTGAGAAGGTGAAAAGGCGATCAATTTTATACCATAAAAACAAGGAAAAATCGAAAAAATAGAATAATTTTGTAGCCTATGGATGCGGCTCAAAAATTGAAGCAACAGGTAAAAACCGAGTTTATGGAGTATTTGACGCTCCATAAGCACAGAAAAACACCCGAACGGTTTGCTATTCTCGATCATATCTATTCTACGCGAGGACATTTCGATATGGATTCGCTTTATAATTCTATGATTGAAGTGAACTTCCGGGTGAGCCGCGCCACGCTCTATAATACCATTCAGCTATTACTGGACTGTGGGCTGGTGGTGAAGCACCAGTTCGGGGCGAATATCTCGAAATATGAACGGGCTTACGGTAACGAAAACCATGACCACCTGATTTGCACTACCTGCGGAGGGGTGCGCGAGATGACAGGCGACCTGTTGGCAACCGCTCAACTCAAAAAGATCAGAAAGTTTAAGGTGAGCTACTACAGCACCTATATTTACGGTACATGTAGCAAGTGTATCCACGCCAAACGAATGGAAATTAAAAAGTTGGTACGAAAAAATGAAGTTAAACAGAAAAAAAGCGATGGAAAGCAGGATAAAAAATAAGGTTGACGTACTCTTAGGGCTCCAATGGGGCGACGAAGGTAAAGGGAAAGTGGTAGATGTGCTTACCCCCCGGTATGAGGTGGTAGCGCGGTTTCAGGGTGGCCCTAACGCGGGACATACGCTGGAGTTTGAAGGAAAGAAATATGTGCTGAAATCGGTTCCGTCGGGGATTTTTCAGGATGGAAAAATAAATGTTATCGGAAACGGAGTAGTGATTGACCCGGCGCTCTTTAAACAAGAGGTAGAAGCGTTAGAGGCGGCGGGACATTCTCTTACCGACAGGCTTTTTATCTCTAAAAAGGCGCACCTCATCCTGCCTACGCACCGGCTGCTGGATGTGGCCTCGGAAAAAGCGATGGGCGACGCCAAAATCGGTACCACGGGACGAGGGATAGGCCCCTCTTATACCGATAAAGTGGGGCGCCACGGACTGAGGGTAGGCGACCTGTTCCATAACTTTGAGGAGAAATACCGCGCCGCGGCGCTGCGGCACAAGGAACTGCTCGATCATTACCGGTTTGAGTATGACTTGCCTGCACTCGAAAAACAGTGGTTTGCCGGGATCGAGAAGATGAAAGAGTTCACGATCATCGACAGTGAACATTTTATCAACAAACACCTGGCTATGGGCGACTCGGTGCTGGCCGAAGGCGCACAGGGATCGATGCTGGATATTGATTTCGGATCATATCCTTTCGTAACTTCTTCCAATACCATTTGCGCCGGCGCTTGCAGCGGAATGGGGGTAGCTCCGGGACGGATAGGCGAGGTCTATGGTATCTTCAAGGCTTATTGCACCCGGGTGGGCAGCGGCCCCTTTCCCACGGAACTGCTCGATGACGACGGGCAGCGGTTACGCGATAACGGTAACGAATACGGTTCGGTGACGGGACGGCCTCGCCGTTGCGGATGGATTGACCTGGTCGCGCTGCGATATACCATCATGCTGAATGGGGTAACGAAGTTAGTGATGACCAAAAGCGACGTATTAGACAGCTTTGAGACAATCAAAGCCTGTGTGACCTACAAAGTGAATGGCGAAGAAACGGAAGATATGCCTTATGACGTTTCCGATGGGGTTGAGCCGGTCTATGTGGAGCTCCCCGGTTGGCAATCCGATATGACAAAAATGCAGTCGGAGGACGAGTTTCCCGAAGAATTTAATAACTACCTCTCCTTCTTGGAAACGGAACTGAACGTGCCTGTCGCCATCGTGTCCCTGGGGCCTGACCGCGCACAGACGATTATAAGATAGTTTCCTCTTTGAACTTTTGCTTTTGATGAGATGTTTTATGACTAAATTATAACAAAATGAGTACAATCTGGATTATATTTATTGCAATTGCAGTAGCGGGCTGGATAGTGCAGGGTACGCTGCAAAGCCGGTTTAAAAAGTATTCTAAAATCCCCCTTCGTAACGGGATGACGGGAAAGGACGTGGCGGAAAAAATGTTGCGCGACAATGGAATATTCGACGTGCAGGTAATCTCCGTGAGAGGCCGGTTGACGGATCACTACAACCCGTTGAATAAGACAATCAACCTGAGCGAACCGGTGTACGGCTCTTATAGCGTGGCGGCCGCGGCGGTGGCGGCGCATGAAACGGGGCACGCCGTTCAACATGCGGCAGGGTATGCTCCGCTGAAAATGCGGTCGGCGCTGGTGCCGGTGATCTCGTCTACGTCCAAATGGGTGACGTGGGTGATCCTTGCGGGCATCATCCTTATTCAAACTTTTCCCGCGCTTCTCTGGGTGGGTATCGCTATGTTTGCTCTTACCACACTTTTCAGTTTTGTTACGCTTCCGGTGGAGAAAAATGCCACGAACCGCGCTCTCCGTTGGTTGAGCAACGCCGGCGTCACCGATGCAAGCAACCACCTCCAGGCCGAGGACGCCCTCCGTTGGGCGGGATATACCTACGTAGTGGCCGCGCTCGGCTCCCTTGTAACGCTGCTCTACTACATCATGATCGCCTTGGGCGGTAGCAGAAGATGATTTCGGTGCAATCATCTGCATTTATCCTGATCGTCATTGCCGTTTACCTCGGCGTATTGATGTCGGTCTCTTATCTCACAAGCAGGAAAGGATCGGGCAACGATACCTTTTTCCGCGCCAATAAATCGTCCAAATGGTATGTGGTGGCTGTGGCGATGGTTGGAACGTCTATATCGGGAGTGACTTTCGTCTCCGTGCCGGGGATGGTGCGCAACTTAGATATGAGCTATATGCAGATGGCGCTCGGTTTTTTCTTCGGTTACCTGGTGATCGCCTACGTGCTGCTGCCGCTCTATTACCGGTTGAACCTGACAACAATTTACGGTTACCTTGATCAACGCTACGGGCCTAAATCCTATAAGACAGGCGCATGGTTTTTCCTGCTCTCGAAGATTGTAGGCGCGGCGGCGCGGCTTTATCTGGTGGCGTTTATCCTGCAAACGCTGGTGTTCGATGCATGGGGAATCCCTTTTGTTGCGACGGTGACAGGGATTATCTCAGTGATCTGGCTTTACAGCCATAAGAGCGGCGTTAAAACGATCATCTGGACGGATTGGTTGCAGACGATCCTGTTCATCACGGCGCTGATACTGATCGTGTGGCAGGTAGCCATACGGCTCGATTTGGATCTTGGCGGAGTAGTGCGGACGATTGCGGCAAGTCCGCACTCGCGTATTTTTGTATTCGACGACTGGGCAAGTACCCAGAATTTCTTTAAGCAGTTCTTCAGCGGGATGTTTATTACGATTGTGATGACGGGGTTGGATCAGGATCAGATGCAGAAAAACCTTACCATCCGCACGTTGAAAGATGCGCAAAAGAATGTGGTGTCGTACGGAATGGCTTTCGCGCCTATCAATCTTCTCTTTCTCTCCCTGGGAGTACTGTTGCTTGTCTTTGCCGAGCAAACCGGTATTGTATTGCCGGCGTCGTCGGACAATATCCTGCCGGTGATCGCAAGCGGGTATCTGGGGCCGGTGGTGTTGGGTATTTTTATTGTGGGGATCGTTGCGGCGGCTTTTTCGAGCGCCGATTCGGCATTGACGGCGCTGACGACTTCTTTTTGTGTGGATATTCTGAATATGAAATCGCTCTCTCAGACAAAAGAACAGGAGCGGAAAGACGTCCGCACACGGCGGACGGTGCATGTGGGGGTCAGTCTGGCGTTTGTACTGATCATTCTGTTGATCGAGGCAATCGGGTCGGACAGTATCATCACGGCCATCTATAAACTCGCCTCTTATACCTATGGGCCGTTACTGGGGCTTTATATCTTCGGGCTTTACACCAAGGTGAAGCCGGCGGACAAATGGGCGCCCTATGTGGCTATTGCAGCGCCGGCGCTCTGTTTTGTCATTGAAACGGTGATGCGGCAATGGCTCGGTTACCGGGTAGGATATGAACTGCTGCTGCTGAATGGATTGCTGACCGGCCTGGGGCTTTGGATAGCGCGTCCGCACGACAGGGATTTGCGATAAACAACTGCATTGCGGTAAGTAATAACGTGCTTCAATTTAAAATAATATGATCATAAAAAAAGCTGAGTTTATAATAAGTAACAGCGACTACCGGAAATGCCCGCAGGACGGAAAACGGGAGTACGCATTCATCGGCCGTTCAAATGTGGGGAAATCTTCGCTCATCAACATGCTGACCAACCGGAAAGGGTTGGCTATGACCTCATCCACGCCGGGGAAGACGATGCTTATCAACCATTTCCTCATCAATGACGAATGGTATCTGGTGGATCTTCCGGGCTACGGTTACGCGCGCCGGGGTAAAGAGGGGCGCGAGAAACTCCGCAAGATCATTGAGGATTATGTCCTGGAACGGGACGCGATGGCCAACCTGTTTGTATTGGTTGATTCGCGCCATGAGCCGCAGAAGATCGACCTGGAGTTCATGGAGTGGTTGGGCGAGCACGGCGTACCGTTTGCCATTGTCTTTACCAAAGCAGATAAACTGGGTTCCGGACGGCTACAGTTGAATATTGACGGCTATAAAGAAAAATTATCGGAAACCTGGGAGGAACTGCCGCCTGTCTTTGTCACTTCATCCGGGAAAGGGCAGGGCAGGGAAGAACTGCTCGATTATATTGAGCATATCAATCAAATGTTATAAAAACGGAGCGGTTTCTATTCTATCCTTATGTTGATAACCGCTAACTGAGCGAACAACGTTTTTTTCTAATTTAGCTGTTTTATGCTTTTCAACGAAACACGCAAC
>JAISZV010000363.1 GCA_031284475.1 Proteiniphilum sp.
TTTTATTCATTTTCCAGTTACCTGCCACAATGTTCTTTCTCATACAATATATTTAAAATTCCAGATTTCATTCCTATTTTTCACTCTTCACTTCTAATTTCTCACGCATATCCGGCATCCGGATGCCGTCCCACTTATTGATCACCGTTCCCTCTTTCAGCAGCATCAATCCGGGATTTGCACGGATCATGGTTTTCAGTTCCCGTTCATCCGCATGGCAAAACTGAAATCCGGTACGGTGGTTTTGTTCCCACGCCCCTACCGCATCGGCGGACGAAGCGGTCAGGAAATAAAAAGAATACCCGTTTTCCGCGGCATAGCGATGCACCTGCCTGAACCGCTCCAGATGCCGCAAACTCATTTTTTCCAACGAATAAGCAACCATCAGGAAAGTATAGGAAGGATCTGAAAGGATAATATCGGTAATATCTCCGCCAACAGTCCAGGAACCGGCCGCCTCATTGTAGTACAATGCTTCCACGGCAAAGTCCTCGATCGCAGGTTTTTCCCCTTTCTTCACTAATTTTGTTTTCATATCTACAAATATCCAGGTGGAATCGTTCCACGGATAGTCCTCTTCGGAAAACTCCTTCTCTACTCCGTCTTTGCTGTAAATAAAAACGGTCTCCAGTACATCCGCTTTGTTGGGATCGATAAACATTTGCCGGGGAATATTGGCGCCGATCTTGTAAGGCCGGAAATCCAGCACCGGCAACCGGTATACATTATGAAGAGAAAACAACACGCCCAGGAGCAGTATAAAAAGCGCCGCTGCGGGCTCCATCTTTTTTGAAAAGAGCGGGGTGATCTGTCTCCATTGCATGATCAGCAAAATCGTTCCGGCCAGGAGTACCAGATTCTTATAAAAAGTCTGCCAATTGCTGATGATAAATGCGTCGCCAAAGCATCCGCAATCTTCTACCGGATTGGCAATGGCGATCCACAGCGTGAGCGGCGTAAAAAAGATCATGAACAGAAAAATCAGCCGTACTGTCCATTTCCGGTAAATCCCGGTCAACAGGAAAACACCCAGGGCAAACTCAGCCGTTACTATAACAACGGCAACCGGCAAAGCCAGCGAAAAAAGCCCCGCAAGGCCCAACTCAACAAGGTAATCCTCTATCTTATAGGCAAAACCCAACGGATCTACCGCTTTCACGAATCCTGAGAACAGGAAAGTCGCCCCGACAATAATACGTGACAACTCAACCATAAATTTTACTGTTCTATCTGTTGAACTCATTTTTCACTCCTTTTCTTCCAGCTTCTAATCCCGGCCTCATCGTTTTTCCAGTCTCCAAAACACCTATTCCTCGCCAAAATGCAGTTTGATCAATCCGAAAACGGCATAATTGATCATATCTTTGTAATTAGCATCAATTCCCTCCGAAATAAGGGTTTGCCCGTTGTTGGCCTCGATCTCTTTCGTACGTTGTATCTTCATCAGAATAAGGTCGGTATAGGAACTTATCCGCATGTTTCTCCAGGCTTCGCCGTAATCATGATTCTTTGCGTCCATCAATGCTTTCGACTCCGCCACAAAGCGGTCGTAAAGCTCCAATGCCTTTTCGGCCGAAATATCCGCCAAGTCAACATAACCCAGTTCCAATTGGATCAGCCCGATGATACCGTAATTCACGACGCCGATATACTCCGGGAAGATACCTTCGTCCACCCTGTTGTCTTTCATCATTTCAAGCGTGCGTATACGTTTCGCTTTGATAAAAATCTGATCGGTCACCGATTCGGGGCGAAGAATCCTCCATGCAGCCCCGTAATCCTGTAGTTTCTTAACAAATATCCCTCGACAGATAGCGAGCGCTTCGTCAAATTGATGGTGGGTTACTTTCATTCCTACTAATGTAATTGAACCGGACAAAGGTAATAAAAAAAAGGTACAAGTCCGTCATCCTGTACCTTTTTCTATATACCTGTCCGGTTTACAATTTATGAAATGCGGATAGATTTACCTATATGCAACGTAGCTTTCGGAGTGATATTATTCAGCGAACAAAGTTTATCCACAGAGGTGTTGTAACGTCTGGCAATAGCTCCCAGCGTATCTCCTTTCTGGATTCTGTGATAATTTACTTCTCCGGAAACATATTTGTTCGTATTGCTAACCGGTTCCTTGTAGGTTGAGGCGTTGCCCGTATTTCCGGCGTTGCTTTTCAGAACAACCCGGCTACTGTTGGTCGTCTTACTATAACTCGAATTGGTTACTAAATATTCTTCGTTATGAGGAATTTTTTTCTGAAAGTCGATAATGAAATTAGGATTAATAGGTTTACCCAGGAAGCGGGTCTCGAAGTGCAGGTGCGATCCGAATGAACGCCCTGTATTTCCGGCCAGGCCAATGGGTTGCCCCGACTGAACAAAATCATTTTCATTCACAAGGAATTTGGAAAGATGCCCGTATACTGTTTCCAGCCCGTTCAGATGGCGGATCACAAGATAATAACCATATCCTCTTCTTTCGTATTGCTTCACCCTCACTTTACCGTCGAACGCGGCGTAGATAGTATCACCGGTTTGCGCCTTCAGGTCTACGCCATAATGGTAACGGCGGCTGCCTCTCCGCCCGAAATTAGACGTCATATACCCGTCCACCGGTATAGTGAAATTCTCCAGATCCACGATAAACGTATCCGGCGCATTTTTCAGACTACCATATGTATCAACGTATCTGTTCCCCCACATTCCTCCATAAATATCGTCTGC
>JAISZV010000017.1 GCA_031284475.1 Proteiniphilum sp.
GCCCTACTGTTGACAATGCCTATTATATTAGCAGGGTATTGAATATCAGCATTGAGGAGCTTGTGGATGGTGAGCTTGGGGCGGAATACGTCCGCAAGGTGGTCAAAAATGACCCCAGGGCAATTCGGGTCCCGGACAGGCTTTCCTCCATCGTGGAAGACCTGCTATTTCTTGATGAAAATGAGCTTATCGGGATACGGGCTAATGTGGAGGCCCTGGCGAAAGCTAAAAAGGGGAAAGATACCGAGACGAATGCCCTCCCTGGGTGATACCGTTTCCGGTAAAAGAGTAAAGCAGAAGGAGTTACAAAATGGGCAAGAAAAAACGTCCTGTATTGAAGATTGTATTGATCGTCCTCGGAGCGATTGTCATTATCGCGGTAATTACCAATATTGCAGGCGGCGGTGACAGCAGTTCCAGTCCGGAAACCACGGTTGCCACCACTACGAACGTGGAATCCGGAGAAGTCGTAGCGGCGCCAGAGGCACCACCGGAAAAGAAGAGTTCACCACAATACGTCAAAGCCGGTATGTATAAAGTGGGATCAGAATTGCCTGCGGGGGAGTATATCATTGAAGCTACGGGGGATATGGCCTATTATCAGGTCTCCAGCGATAGTTCCGGAGAAATTGACTCAATTATCGTAAATGACACGTTTAATAAAGGGGTTTTTGCTTATATTATTTTGCAGGATGGTGATTATATAAAGATAGATCGAGGCAGGATGATAGCCGCACCGGAATTGACCTTGCAGCCAAAGTTAGATGCCATCCCGCCATCAACCTATAAAGTAGGAAAAGACATCCCGGCTGGGGAATACAAACTAACTCCGACCGACGAAATAGCCTATTGGGAAAGGAATAAAAATCCCAGAGATTCAATAAATGGAATCATTGCCAATGATGTAGTCACCGAATCGGTTTATGTAACGATTCGTGATGGGGAGTATTTCAAAATAACCGGGGTTCAAGGTCAGAAGGTATATTAGAAGAAATTAAATCCTGATCTGGTTAGTGAAACATTTTGGCCGTCTCAAAAAAAACAAAACTAGGGAAATAATATGGGAATTTTCAAAAACCTTATAAACAAGGTTCTCGATGCCGAAGTGCCGCCTGCGGTTGAAAAACTCGTCAGAAAAAAATATGCCAAAAAACAAGGTGTTGACGAGGAAAGTTTAAAGGAAAGCCTAAAGCGTAATATGTATGATTGGGTAGTAGGTGGCAACTGTAAAAATCGGCCTCCCCACGCTACAATGCATTGGGTACGATGCCGGTTTGACGATCCTGCGGTATGCTCATACGATAACGGCACAACATGGCAGCCTCGGCCTGAAGGAGCCACAATCTCACATCCGGGAGAAGAAGATGGATGCCATTGCGAGGCGCATCCGTACCTAATTGAAAATAAAATTGAGCTTAAAGTAAAAGCAAGTAGAAAAAGGTCATAGACTATTATACGACAAGTCCGCCTTGGACTCTATCCGCAATGTCCCCAGCAAGGGTCGATCGCCCAAGACAAAGCCGGATGAATACCAATAGTGTAGCGGACAATCTCGCCAAATTAATATTATTATAGTATTGTTTCGGGATTATAAGGGGATTATTATTGAACTATCTAATTGCAGATACTAGACGAAACGGGTAGAATAAGGTAAAAAAGAGAAAATAAAGGAAAATAACGAGAATTTGTTTTACATTTTCCTGGTTTAGGGGTAATATTTACGATAGGGGGATAATATGGGAGATAAAGACTGGAGAGATGATGTTCTAGAAGATCTCGACAGGGAAGGTTATATAGCCATTGAGAGCCTTGGTATCCTCCAGGAAAAGACATTCGGACAGCTATGGATGTGATAAAACAGAACGAGGCGAACCGTGATGAGACGGGAGAATGGGAGCACATCAGAAAACTGCAACGCGAGAAAGCCGCCCGGTTATTTGGAGGTAGCTCCAATTGAGTCACGGCCTTCTATACCGCTCCGACATCAAAGAGGCCGTAAGGATTTTCAGGCCGGTGTTACAGGGTTTGAATTTTATGTTTTCAAGAGAATTGAAGGGAGTAGGCACATGACATACGAAAGAAATATTGACCTAATGGATGAATCTCTTTTTCCAATGGATTCGTTTTATGCTCAAAAAAAGAATCCCAAAGAGTCTATAACTACGGGTGTTTCCCGGGTAGAACAGACCAATGATGAAATCATCGAATTTGTTACGAAAGAAATGTCTGGTACTCTGGGGAATAGCCATGAGCCTCAAGCTAACTGATATTCTTCTAAAAGATTTTATCTATAAACAAAATCTCGACTATTCATATAACTTTAATTCAGATGGTAGTTTCGAACAGGAAGACAGAAATGCGGTCATTGATACCATTATGTCAACCTTGAAGAAGATTTATATCAATATTGTAACCAGCAATGGGCTTAATCCTGGAAAAATAGAGTGCAATTGTTATCTTCTCGCTCAAGCCCTTGCCAGATATTCTCGTGATATTTTTGGAGAAAAGCGTCTTTGTGCTAGGATAGATAATTTAACTAAACTTGGAAGAATAACAGATACACATAAGAATCAGCTTGTCCGATTTTCAGATTACGGATTGAAAATAGATTCACGCAGCCCTTATGTTCATAGACAATTAGCCGTTCTCCTCTATTGGCTTTCGGTATTAAAGCCATTCTCCCTTTACACCGATGACGGTAACATTGTGAAAAAACTTGGG
>JAISZV010000134.1 GCA_031284475.1 Proteiniphilum sp.
TCGGCGATTGTCAGGTGGTTGTGCTGCCCGAAGATTTGAGGGATATAATATGGTTTCGCATCCGTTTTCAGGATTCCGCCCGAAGGCTGTAATTCTCCTGCAATGATTCTTAACAGGGTGGTTTTTCCCGCACCGTTGTTTCCGATTAGTGCAACTTTTTCGTTTGGATTAATGACGAGGTTGATGTTGTCGAACAACAGATTTTTATCGGGATGCGTATAGGACAGGTTTTGAATAGTAAGCATAATTTCTTTCTTTTAGGGGATGAATAAACCCGGCAAACCGTCTGTTACGGTTTGTCTCTATAAAAGTTTGAAAGAAATTATCTTATTTCATCGGCGTGCGCTTATTGTTTATGCGCGCAAATGTAGTGGTTTTATATGGATTCTCAAATTTTTACCGCCCTTAATATTTCCCGTTTTCCGGGAGGGCCGGCAAGGCGTTCCACACGGTAACCGGCAGATTGCAACATTCTTCTTACCGCGCCTTTGGCGCAATAGGTAGTCAATACCGCTTCCCGGTTGCTGAGGGCATACAACCGGTTGAATATTTTTTCCGTCCATACGCCGGGTTGTTTTTCCGGGGCGAAAGCGTCGTAATAGATCACATCAAAAGGCGCTTCCGGTTGAAATTCGTCTAATTTGGCAACGTCTGTTTGCCGTTTCTTTAAGCGGAAGGCGGGGGTTATCTCCGTCCACTCCTCCCACGGGGAAGCGTGGAGTTGCATAAATGCGTCTTTTCGCGACGGATCCAGCAATTCGCTATAATTCAACTTGCCGGCGTCGGCGAGCGATACCGGATATTGCTCGATAGCGGTATATGTTACCGTTTTTTTCGATTTCTCCGCGTAGAGCAAAGTGAGAAATGCGTTCAGCCCCGTACCGAACCCTATTTCCAGCAGGTTGATCTCCGGCTTGCCGCAATAATGCAGTCCCGCCTCTAAGTAAACATGCTGCGATTCCCGAATAGCGCCGTGCGTGGAATGGTAGCGTTCGTTCAGTTCCGGGACATACAATGTATGCGATCCGTCCTCCGTTGTTTCTATGATATGTTGCATCGTTTGTTTGATCTATCCTTTAAATTCACAGGCAAAAATAGAAAAAAATCATCTACCTTTGCATAGCTGAACTTTCGTTGAGTAATAAAATTATCACATGCAAAAATATCTGTATATCATCGTGCTGTTGTTGCCGGCTTTGGCGTGCGGTTCCGGGACAAAGAGCGGTAATGCCGGGGAAAAGAGCGTACTGACGGTAACGATTGAGCCGCAGCGTTATTTCCTCGACAGGATTGTGGGCGATGCGTTTACCATTAATACGCTTGTGCCGTCCGGTACAAGCCCGGAAACCTATGAGCCGGCTCCCTCGGTAATGGTTGATATGGGAAAAAGCGATATATATTTTATGGTAGGCGATCTCGGTTTTGAGAACGCTTGGAGCAAACGCCTCGAAAAAAATAACCCGAACATGACTATCGTAAATTGTTCGGAAGGTATTGAACTGATGGGCGGATACGACCACGGGCATGACCATGCTTACGGCCATGCCGGCGGCCATTCCCATGTTCATGCCCACGGCGGGATAGACCCGCACGTATGGTCGTCCCCCCAGGCGGTAAAAATATTCGCCCGGAATATGCTGGAAGCGGTGGTGAAAGCGTACCCCGGTAACGAAGAGCTATTCCGGGCCAATTTTGATGAGTTTTCGGTAAAGATAGAACGTACGGACAGCCTGATCCGCGACCTGTTGAAGAATGCTTCGTCGGGATCGTTCATTATTTACCACCCCGCGCTGAGTTATTTTGCCCGCGATTATGGGCTGCATCAGTTCAGTATCGAGTTTGAAGGGAAAAGCCCTTCCCCTTCGCAGATCAAAGAACTTGTGGACGTTGCCCGGAAGGAAAAGGTCAATACTGTTTTTATACAGCGGGGTTTTGATAAGAAAAATGCGGCAGTGATTGCGCAGGAGATCGGAGCGAAGGTGTTTGAGATTGATCCGCTCAGTTATGAGTGGGATGAAGAACTGCTTCGGATTGCCGCTATTTTGGCCCGTGAAACGAAAAAAGATGAATAAATTAATCGACATAACAGGCCTGACAGTCGGCTACGAAAACAGGCCGGATGTGTTGAAGGAGGTCAATCTCACCATATATGAGGATGATTTCCTCGGTATCATCGGCCCTAACGGAGGAGGCAAGACCACCCTTTTGAGAACGGTTCTGGGATTGATAAAACCCCGGTCGGGGCATATCGCTTTCTATAATAAGGGAGAAAAAACAACTTCGCTCAATATCGGTTATCTGCCCCAAATCAACCGGATCGACAAAAAATTCCCGGTCTCCGTATCTGACGTGATCCTGTTGGGACTAACGCCGGGCAGAAATATCTTCAAAAGATATTCTTCCCAAGACAGGCAAAAGGTGAAAAAAGTGGCGGAACGGCTTGGGATAGAAGATCTGTTGCCGCGCGCCATAGGGGAGCTTTCGGGGGGACAGTTGCAACGGGTGCTGCTCGGAAGGGCCATCGTAGATAATCCGGAATTAATCATCTTAGACGAGCCGAGCGCTTATGTGGACAAGCTGTTCGAGACCAATTTTTATAAATTATTAGGCGATATCAACAAAGAGATCGCCATTATATTGGTTTCGCACGATGTGGGAACGATTATCTCCCTTGTGAAGAATATTGCTTGCGTGAACCGGGAATTGCATTACCATTCGGGTACCGGCATATCGCAGGAGTGGCTTCTGAATGCTTATGAATCGTGCCCTATCGAGATACTCGGTCATGGTTCCCTGCCGCACCGCGTGCTGATGGAGCACGATCATCATAATAATCATCATGATCTTCCGGAAGAGGAATCACGCAGGTAATATTCTCTTTAATCTGCATTTAATCCCGCGTTGTCTTCAGTCTTTATTCTTGGTTCTTGATTCTTGGTTCTTGGCTCTTCTCAATAAGATATTCCGCGATCTGAACAGCGTTCAGGGCGGCCCCTTTACGGATCTGATCCGACACGGTCCAGAAAGTAAGCCCGTTTTCATTGGCAATATCCTTACGGATGCGCCCTACGTAAACGGGATCTTTTCCCGATAGCTTCAGCGGCATAGGATATTCTTTGGCGGACGGGTTATCGATCACTTCAACCCCTTTCGCTTTGCCGAACGCTTCCCGCGCTTCCTCTACGGAGATGGGACGACCGGTTTCGATCCAAACCGCTTCCGAATGTGCGCGCATTACCGGAACCCGCACGCAGGTCGCGC
>JAISZV010000270.1 GCA_031284475.1 Proteiniphilum sp.
CATCTCCACGTTTTTTCCATAAGTGCTTATTTTTCTTTATACCATTCCTGTAATATAAAAAACGCTTTTTTTCGTTCTCCTCTGTCGGAAATAACGCCTTTGCGGTTAAAACCGTCCTGAATTTGCGGCAACAAGCGTCGCGACGAACGAAAATCCTTGAGCACCCAAGGCGATATTCCTGCGACCGGAGGCATACGTTCGTCTATCATTTTGAGCGTCCGGCGGTAGAGGTCGGCTTGGTACTCTTCCGTCCATATAGCCGCCTCTTCGCCATGCAACCCATACAGTGCGCCGCCACCGAACTCACTAATGATCACAGGCTTGTCGTAATCTATTTCCCATCTTACGCGGTCTATTTTTTCGTTCGTGCCATCATACCATCCGACGTACTGGTTAAAACTGATTACATCCACAAAGATACTCATTTTATCGTTTACCGAAAGAATTGCGGACGATTTATCTTTGCGCTCCATTGCCATGCTGATTAACCGGCTGTCGTCTTTTTCCCGTGCAGCTTTTGCCAGCGACGACAAAAATTCATCGCGCGTCTCGCCGTGCGGCGTTTCATTGGCAATAGACCAAATTATGATATTTACCCGGTTTTGGTCGCGTTCAATCATTTCGGTCAGTTGATTCAACGCATTGGCATATACATCCGGATTGTCCCACCGGATTGTCCAGTAGACGGGAATTTCGCTCCACACCAGCAAGCCCATTTTTTCCGCTTCGCGCACCATTTGCTCATTATGCGGATAATGTGCCAAACGGACATAATTGCAGCCTAATTCTTTCGCCCATTGTAAAAGAATCCGGTCTTCTTCGGCAGCATAAATCCTCCCGTTGCGAAAGGCAGCTTCCTCGTGAATACTGATTCCTTTGAGAAATATGGGCTTTCCGTTCAACAATATGTCTCGCCCGCGCGTGGTAACTTGTTTGAAACCTATTTGGTCGGTTACGGTATCTGTTGCCGAATAAATACGGACGTCATACAATTTCGGATTTTGCGGCGACCATAGCGAGGGTATTGCTTTTGCCTCCACTTCCGCAAAGCCTTCCGCATTGGTTGTTACGGTTTTTTTCCATTTCAATTCGGGAATTTCTATCGTAATTTTGTAGTCCGCTCTCTTTACGTTCAATTTCACCTGTGCGCTGACGACGTCGGTTGTGCCTTTCCGGAGCTGAAGTTTATAGGTTTGAATAAATTCTTGCGGCACTTCTACGAGCAGCACATCGCGCGTAATCCCGCCGTAATTGAACCAGTCGAAATTGTTTGTGGGCACGGCTTCCGCGTTGCGTTTATTATCCACCTTCACAATAAGTGTATTTTCGCCGGCCATTAACTGATCGGTAACTTCAAAATTAAAAGGTGTGTAACCACCGGTATGTTCGCCTACTTTTATCCCATTCAAATAAACTTTTGCATCGTAATTGACCGCCGCAAAATACAACAATGCCTTCTTTCCCGACGGTGCATAGTGGAATTTGTGCCGGAACCATACTGTTCCTTCATAGTAGAATAAATCCCGGTTTTGCGTATTCCAATCGCCCGGAACCCCCATGCGGGGCGACGAGTCAAAATCATATTCCTTATACGCTTGCATGTTGTCCACGACGGTATCTTTAAAAAAGCCGTTTGCGGCCGGCCGCCGCCGGTAATCGTAGTAGCCGGTTTCCAACGGATCTACCAGGTAGTTCCAATATCCGTTGAGCTTTTGGATGTCGCGCTGATACACGTTTTGAATCAAAGGATATGATTCCGCGGCAGTTTGTCCTTGCAGCGGTTGCAGCACAAACAGGCCGGATAACAACAGAATAAAATTTCTCATGCAACAATTATATTTACGGCGTGGGTAATGCGGCATTATCATTGGGTTGTATGGTGCTGTAATAATCCCCGAGCACGGTCAAAGTAAGTCCATCGCCTGACGTGAGCCGCGACGTTTGCAAGCCAATCATGCCTGTTTCGCTTCCCGGGCTGAACCACGAGTAGCGGAATACTTCCGACATTTCCTCGTACTTGGGCGCCACCGTTTTCATAAAATTAAGCACCTGGGGTTCCATCGTATAACTGTTATATCCATTTGATGAAGCGTTATCGTCGCGCGGTGCAAATTCGGTTATCCATACTTGTTTTCCGAATTTATTGTATACATCGCGAATGGCCGATTCGTAAATAGAGGTGCCGATACCTGCATAAATGTGCACCGCTACATAATCGACCCTCAGGTTGCGCGCAGCGGCACCGTTCATGAAGTCCACCAACCATTGGCGGGAAGGATACGACGGCGCGGGACTTACCAATTTTATGCGTTTATCCAGGTTGTTGCACAAAAATTCCCAATCGTCTAATGCCTGCGCCACGCTCATATTGGATTCTTCTTTGAGGTCGGGCTCATTGAACCCCAGCACGTAGAATATTTTTCCTTCGCTGTACATTTGATTGATACGGTCGCAGACGCCCTTATTCACCATCGTATGCCCCCAAATCATCGGGACATATTCCACGCCTTTTACGCCGGCGGTTACATCGTCGTTGCCCCAATTATAATACCAGTTGGCTTTGAGCGATACTATGCGATTAGCCCAGTCGAGCGCACTGGTACTGAAACACACACCGCGTTTTTCGGCGCTTCTGCCGGCAGGACTATCCTGTGGCTTATTGATATCCTCGGGCAAGTCGCTTATTTCTTGTGCCTGTGTGCATGACAAAACGGTTAGCAACAGGGAGGAAATAATTATTGAACAATATTTCATATTTGTGTATTTTATTGATAATTAATTAT
>JAISZV010000026.1 GCA_031284475.1 Proteiniphilum sp.
AATGATGTAGTGATTTAATGATGTGCTAATGATCTAAAGGGATAGTGAAACGAATGTGAAACGATAGTATGATGATGATTTAATGATTTAATGATTTACTGATTTAATGATGTGCTAATGATCTAAAGGGATAAAGAAACTGTTTAAATCTTTCAAGAATATGTTTTTACTCCATGTCAACCACCGTAATACCCGCCCCTCCGAATTGCACATGTTCGTCCTGGAAACGGGACACCCCGTTCACGCTACCCAGGTATTCCCTGATGATCTGCCGCAACGCCCCAGTGCCGGTACCATGAAGTATACGCACCCGGGACATTCCCAACTGAATAGCGTCATCTATAAAATAGATCACCGCTTGCAGCGCTTCATCTCCGCGCATACCCCGCACATCAATGTCCTGTTTGAAACTGAGTTTCCGCTCATGCAGCAGATCGCGTGTGTTGGAACTTTTCTTCTCCTTTCTTATCTGATTGCCGCTTACCCGCTCCAATTTGTCGAGATCGACCGTAGATTTGATCATTCCGAAGGCGATAATCGCTTTCTTGCCGGAAATCTCTATGATCTCACCCGGTGAGTTTTGCCCTGTCAAACGCACGGCGTCGCCTGCCGCAAGCGGTTTTGTTTGCGGCTGGCCGTTATCGCCGCTTACCGTATGCTCCTGTTTCTGCTTTTTCCGCTTCTTCACCTCCGGAATATCGACAGGTTCTATCTTCTCTTTAAATTCCCGGAGCGACTGCCGCACCTGTTTGGTTTTTTCTTTATCGGCCCCCGACTCGCGTATCTCACGTATCGTATTTTCAATGCGGGCATTGCTTTCCGCCAGCAACCGTTCCGCCTGCCCGCGCGCCTGTGCCAGAATCTCCTTTTTCTGCTTGTTGATGGCCTCCAGGTCGGTCTCATACTTTAAAGTAACTTCTTCCAACCGTTTCCGCTCGCGGCGTATCTCATCCCGTTTCCGCTCCCAGTACCGCTTATCGCGTGATATATCCTGCAAATATTTATCCATGTCGATATAATCCTTTCCCACGATCTCCGATGCGCGGGCAATTACCTCCTCAGGAAGACCTGTCTTGCGGGCGATCTCCACGGCGAACGAGCTTCCCGGATTACCGATGGAAAGGCGGAAGAGCGGTTGCATCTCATGGCGGTCGTAGAGCATGGCGCCGTTTACCACCCCCTTGTTTTCGCCGGCGAAATGTTTCAGGTTCTGGTAGTGGGTGGTGACCACGCCGAACGAGTGCCGGCGGTTGAATCTGTCCAGTAACGCTTCGGCAATGGCCGCCCCTATCCGGGGTTCGGTACCGCTCCCAAATTCATCGACAAGCAACAATGATTTTTCATTGCAGTGTTTCTCGAAAAATTTCATGTTCAGCAAATGAGAACTGTAAGTAGAAAGATCGTTTTCTATGGACTGTTCGTCGCCTATATCGATAAAAATATCGTTGAACACCCCTACCCTTGAATTTTCTTTCAGCGGTATCAGCAATCCGCATTGCACCATATATTGCAGCAAGCCCACCGTTTTCAGGCAAACCGATTTTCCCCCTGCATTGGGGCCGGAAATTACCAATATCCGGTTCTCTCCTTCCAGCGTAATATCGAGCGGGACAATTTTCCGGCCCTGCTTCTTTAATGTCAGGTAAAGCAGCGGATGCACCGCCTCCACCCAATCGATTTGCGGGCTGTTGCCGATGGAAGGCCTGACTCCTCCTGTCAGCGTTGCGAAAGCGGCTTTTGCTTGGATAAAATCGATCTTCGCCAGGAACTCGTATGAATCCAGCAGATCGGGCAGAAAAGGGCGCAGCCAATCGCTGAAACCGGTCAGTATCCTGACGATCTCCCGCCGCTCGTCCGCCTCCAGTTCCCGGATGCGGTTGTTGGCCTCCACCACCTCCGAAGGTTCGATGAAGACCGTCTTGCCCGAAGCCGATTCGTCATGTACAATTCCTTTGATTTTCCGCTTGTGGGAAGGGTTCACCGGAATTACCAACCGTCCGTCGCGCATGCTCGGCGACACATCCTTGTCCACATATCCTTCGGCCTGCGCTTTTCGCAGGATGGCGTTCAGGCTCTTAGAGATACCGTTCATGGTAGAGGCGAGTTCGCGCCGTATCTCCGACAAGCGGGGCGATGCATGGTCTTTTATCTGCCCGAAGCCGTCCAGTATCTCGTCTATCTTTTTGGTAACTTCCGGAAAAGCGAGCACACCCTCCGCCAGGGAAAGCAGGTAGGGGTATTTGGGCGTTTTCTCTTCATCGCGCCGCAGAAAAGCCACAATCCCGTTGATGGTTTGCAGGGAACGGCGCAGTTCAAACAGCGCGTTCCGGTCGATCCACGCCCCTTCTATCCGAATACGTTTCAGCGCCGGGCGCATATCATAAAAATGATCGGCGGGGAATGAATCTTCTTCTTCCCTGATGCGGACAAATTCTTCGGTCTGGAAAAGAAGCGGTTCTATTTCATCGTATGAAGTAGAAAAACACATCTCCTCCACCTTTTCTTTTCCGAGAGGGCTCAAACACTGTTCCGAAAGGAGTTGACGTACTTTCTGAAATTCTATTTTCTGTTCAAAATTATCGGGATAGATCATATCGATCGTTGTTATCTGCCTGAAAACCGGTTAGAAACCGGCATGCTCAAGGGTCCATGCGTAGAAGATATAAAACGTATGAAATACCGTTGAGCCTACAAAATTACAATTTTAAACCGATTCTACCACTTTAGATGAATGTAACCCGTTATTATTTCAGCAACAAGCGGCGCCATCCCGTTAAATTGCTTTTGCTGTTTTTTTAGCATCCATATATGTTTTTCGGTTTTGCTGTTGCATGAATCAAAAAGTTATGCTACTTTTGCACCTCTAATTAAAAAGATAATTCCTTATTTTTTGAGAACAGATTGATGATATGTAAGTTGAACGTTACTCCGTTTTTAACGGTAAAATCTCAAAGTAAAATCTCAAAATAAAGGCTTGTCGGCGAGATAGCTCAGTTGGTTAGAGCGCGCGATTCATAATCGCGAGGTCGGGGGATCATGCCCCCCTCTCGCTACAAATTCGGTAATAAACAGTTACAACGAAATAGTTGTAGCTGTTTTTTTATATCTTTGCCTTTTGTTCATTCATAAAAAGCCAAACGATGATCAGACCTTATATTTTAGCGGAGTCAAACTGGAAATCGATAAAAGACGCCGATTTTGACCTGGCCGTACTTCCCTGGGGCGCTACGGAAGCGCATAATTATCATTTACCCTACGCCACAGACAATATTCTGGCGGAAAACATTGCGGCTGAAGCGGCCCGGATAGCTTGGGAAAAAGGTGTGAAACCGATCGTGTTGCCCAATATTCCTTTCGGGGTGAATACAGGGCAATCGGATATACGGCTGGACATGAATATCTATCCGAGTACGCAGTTGATCATCCTGAATGATATTGTTGAGACCCTTAACAGACACGGAGTAAGGAAGCTCGTTATTCTCAACAGCCATGGAGGGAATGATTTCAAGGTGATGGCGCGTGAACTGGGGGCAAAATATCCGGGCATGTTTATCTGCGTATGTAATTGGTTTCGGTGGGAAGGAAAAGATGATTTCTTCGAGCACAAAGGCGACCATGCCGATGAAATGGAAACCAGTTTATTGTTACACCTAAGACCTGAGTTAACGCTCCCCTTGGACGAAGCGGGAGAAGGCAGGGAGAAAAAACAAAAAATAGAGGCCCTCAGGCAAGGCTGGTTCTGGGCCGAACGGCGCTGGTTGCAGGTAACGGAGGATACCGGTATCGGCAATCCCAAAGCTTCGACAAGCGATAAAGGGAAACGATTTTTTGAAACAATTACCGAGAAAATCGCCGGCGTATTTATGGAGTTAGCCCAAAGCGATATGGATAATATGTATGATTATTGATTTTTAAGTAGTTCGACAATATTAGCTTAAATGATAATTTTTAGGCTCCAAATGCGTTATCCCAATACTAACCGCAATGATAAATATGGGAAAGATCAAAGATCATGTAGCTTAATTATGGGGAGTTACTTATTATGATTATCCGCCGGCATTATTGATTGAAGTGCGCCGGGAATGTTATCAGGAGAGTGGAATAAAAAATTGGAGTTCGCCATGCCGCGTGGCGTTGAAGGATAACAAAAGAGAGGGGCAATCTCATGCGTGACGCCCCCCCCCCTTTCTAAATTAATAATTATCGATCGTATTTTTTGTCAATAAAAACATCTTTCACAGCCTCCAGGTAATCGAAGCCATGCAGCATGTCCGGTAGCAGGTAACTACCTTCTACCCATTCGTTCCAGGCATTAATCGTTATCAGTTTTGTTTGCTCGGGATGCCGGCCGGCATATTCTTTTGCTTTTGAAAGCAGCGCGGCAAAACTTTCGGGCGTGTTATGATAATGCACTACATCCTTTATTCCTTTTGCCGGGAAGCGGGGCGTATCGTCCCATCCGATTGAGACACACGGAAAAACGGGAACATTTAATGTTTCGTCTATTTGCTCCCTTATTTTGATTGAATTAGTTCCATAAACAAGATAATCTTCATTCATTCCTCCCATGTTATACATGGCTACACTGTTAAAGCCCATTGAATCTACATTTTTTTTAAATTCTTGGGCTCTTTCCTCCGACATAAGCGATCCTCCACCTTGATTCCATTGGATGTGAAGCCCCGGAAAACCCGCCTTTTTTACTTCATCCCTGAAATAATCCAGCGCTTTCCGGGTTTCTTCTATACTGCCGCCAAAACTTTCTTTCAGTTTCTCTATGCTAAAGATGGAGAAGAGAGGCTCTCCATTGATTTTAAAATAGTTATCTTGCTT
>JAISZV010000058.1 GCA_031284475.1 Proteiniphilum sp.
TTATTGGTAGGATCTATCCTGTTTTTTATAAGTATGCTGGTAGGGAAAGCAGGGCATCGTTTCGGCGTCCCCATATTGTTGCTTTTCCTTGTGGTGGGAATGGTTTTCGGATCCGACGGGTTCGGTTTGGTCTTTGAGAATCTGCAAACTGCGCAGACCATAGGCACTATCTGTTTAACCATTATCCTTTTTTCCGGCGGATTAGATACGAAATTTTCGGAGATCAAGCCGGTGATCTGGCCCGGCGTGGCGCTTGCCGCATTCGGCGTATTTATTACTGCCATCCTTACCGGTCTGTTCACCTACTGGTTGTCGGGGCGCATGTTCCCCTCTATGGGGATCAGCCTGTTGACAGCCATGCTGCTGGCCTCTACCTTTTCATCTACCGACTCGGCGTCGGTATTCGGGATATTGCGCTCCAAAGGGTTGTCGCTTAAAAAGAACCTGAGGCCGTTGCTGGAATTGGAGAGTGGAAGTAACGACCCAATGGCTTATATGCTTACCATAGCGTTTATGGGGATCATTCAGTCGGGAAGCGGCCCTAATATCGGGATGATAGTGTTGGGAATTGTTGTTCAGCTTGTTATAGGCGCGGCATGTGGCTATTTTGGAGGCAAATGGGCTGTAGGCGTTATCAACCGTATTCGTATGGACAATCCCTCTTTCTATCCTATCCTTTTGTTGATTTTGGGAATATTTATCTTTGCAGCGACCTACTTTCTGAAAGGGAACGGTTATCTTGCCGTCTATATCGCCGGATTGGTGATCGGCAACTCCAAATTCTCCCATAAGCGTACCTCCATGAAGTTTATGGATGGGTTTGCCTGGATGAGCCAGATTTTGTTATTCATCACATTGGGATTACTCGTAAATCCGGCGGAACTGATCGAGGTGATTGTTCCGGCGTTAATTGTCTCCGGCTTCCTGATCTTTATCGGACGCCCGCTGACTGTGTTTCTTACGTTGACCCCGTTTCGTAAAATCGGTTTCAGGGAAAATCTCTATATTTCATGGGTGGGATTGAGGGGAGCGGTGCCCATTATCTTTGCCATTCTGCCGCTGGCTGCCGGAATTTCGGACTCCCGATGGATATTTAATATGGTTTTCGTGATCACCATTGTCTCGCTGCTTGTACAGGGAACTTCCCTGCCCCTGGTGGCAAGATGGCTGAACTTAGCCGAAAAGCCGCAGAAGTATAAAGCATTTGAGGATTTCGATGTGGAGTTTGCCGAAGAGATCAAATCGGCCATGACGGAGATACTGATCACCGAAGAGACTTTACAGTTTGGGAAGAATTTGATAGAGATGCCTCTCCCTGATAAAACATTAGTCGTTATGGTGAAACGGGGAGAGCAATATTTTGTGCCGACCGGACAGACCGAATTGTATGCCGGGGATAAATTATTGGTGATCTCCGACAATGAAGAGGCGCTGAGAGAGACTTATCAGAATATAGGAATTTTGAATTTTTCCTACCAGAAGAACCAGTAGAATGGTTTAATGATGTGATGATTTAATGATGTAATGGTTTGGTGGTTTGATGTGTGATGATGTAATGAAGAAACAAAATTAAAATTCAAGTGTTTCGGTATATTACGTGTAGAAATTTCCGGCCTTTGCATTTTTGAACGGATAAAAACGTTCCGGAATGTTTTATTCTAAATTAAAATATATGCAACGAGTGGGTAGTTTTTTCC
The DNA here is from genome assembly GCA_031284475.1 of Proteiniphilum sp. GTDB lineage: Bacteria > Bacteroidota > Bacteroidia > Bacteroidales > Dysgonomonadaceae > Proteiniphilum. Next base: position 1,698 of record JAISZV010000058.1, read on the forward strand.
TGTTGATTCTGTTGGTAGTCGGGTTGCTGTTCTCCATATCATGCAATTCCTGTCAGTCCAATAAAAATACGGTAGTGGCGGAACCATACCGGCAAATTTCTCCTGAGTTTAATGCCGACAGCGCTTACACGTTCGTGGAGAGGCAAGTCGGTTTTGGCTTCAGGGTACCCGGTTCAGCGGCGCATAAGGCCTGTGGCGATTACCTGGCGGCAAAACTGGCTGGATTCGGCGCGCAGGTGACGGAACAAAAGGCGGATATTACCCATTACGATGGCAAAAATCTGCCGATACGCAATATAATAGGTAGTTATTATCCCGAAAGAGAGAAAAGAATATTGCTTTTCGCCCATTGGGACACACGCCCTTTTGCAGATGAGGAAACGGATACCAACAGGCAGCAACAACCCATTTCAGGGGCCGATGACGGCGCGAGCGGGGTAGGGCTGCTGTTGGAAATTGCCCGTAACCTGCAACAGCGTCCGGTGGAGGTGGGGGTTGACATTATTTTTTTCGATCTGGAAGATTGGGGACAACCCTCTTTCGGCGACGGCTGGGTACAGGGGGACTGGTGGTGTCTCGGTTCGCAATACTGGTCGGAGCAGCCGCATGTGGAGAATTATAAGGCTGCCTATGGTATCTTGCTTGATATGGTAGGTGCTGCAAATGCTACTTTTTTGAAAGAGGGATATTCTATGCAATATGCGCCGAATGTGGTGGAGAAAGTGTGGAGTACCGCTGCAAAACTGGGATATGGCGCCTATTTCCGGACGGAAAGCGGAGGATATATTACCGACGATCATTTGCCGGTGAATCGGGGCCGCCGGGCGCCGAGCGTCGATATAATCAATATGAAGGCCGATACCCATACGGGGTTTGCCCCTCATTGGCATACGCATAGAGATGATATGCGCAATATTGACAGGAACACCCTGAAAGCTGCCGGGCAAACGGTAATGGAGGTGATTTATACGGAATTGGGAGAGTGAGGTTAATGTGCCAATGAAATGATTTAGCGATTTAATGATGAGCTAATGTTAATGCGCCAGCGCTAATGTGACTGTAGTAATGATTTAGTGATGTGGCGATGAAAGGATTTAATGATTCAAATAATTATCAATTGTCAAACGTGCCAATGTGAATAATGAGAATAATGTGATAAAAGGGGAAGCACATCCCAAAGATAGAAAAAAGCAACATGATACGGACTATAGACGAAGTACAACAGGAAATTATTGACGAATTCAGCATATACGACGACTGGATGGATAAATATGCCATCATTATTGAACAGGGAAACGCCCTGCAACCGATTGATGAGAAATACAAAATACCCGAAAATGTGATCGAGGGATGCCAGAGCCGTGTCTGGCTGCAAGCCGGTTACCGTGACGGGAAGCTCCGGTTTCAGGCGGAAAGCGACGCCATCATAGTGAAAGGGTTGCTTGCATTGGTATTGCGGGTATTCAACGACCGCACCCCCGATGAAATTATCAACACCGATCTGCGTTTTATGAAAGAGATCGGACTTACCGACCATCTTTCGCCCACACGCTCCAACGGACTTCTTTCGGTAATCAAGCAGATACGTTTTTACGCCATCGCTTATAAAACCAAAGAGGAAGAGAATTAACTAAAGCTAAAGCGGAGGAAGAGAATTAACTAAAGCCAAAAAGAAGGAGAATTAACCCTCCTGAAAAAGTGCGGCGGGTCTCCCCATTTCCCATACCCTATGGCGTCTCCCACACAGGCTATCCGCGCTTCGAGGCAATTGTTGCATTGGGAAGCATCCTCATCGAGGCAGGGTTTGTTTTCGTAAAGAAGGTAATCTTTCCTGCGGATAGCAGGCGTCAGGTTCGGCATAATCACATTGGCGCCGAACATCAAACCCTTTTCCCGGCCAAACTTATCCAAAGCCTGCATGGCTGTGGTAGCGGCAATGTTGACATCTTTCAGTAAAATCCTTAACAAGGCTATTGTCCTGAGCGTGACGTTCAGCCGTTCTTCCTGCGGGATAGAATAAGCCTCGCTCCGGTAGAACGGGGTTCCCGAATGTTCGATAAAAGGGCCTATCCCCATCATGTCCGCCTCCATGTTCCGCAGGAAAAGAATATCGCCCGCAATATCCCCGTACGTTTGATAAGGCACGCCCACCATACTCCCCGAACCTATTTGAAAACCAATATCTTTCAACGATCTCAGGCAATCCAAGCGGGTTTCAAACCGGTGTTTCCCGTCGGACGGATGCCATTTTCCGTACAACTCCGGAGAAGATGTTTCCACGCGAAGGAGGTAACGGTGCGCACCGCTCTCAAAGAAGCGGCGGTAAGTGTCCTCGCTCTGTTCCCCGCAGGATAAGGTTATTCCCAGGTCATATCTCGACTTGATCCGCCTTACGACTTTACAAACAAAATCAATATATTCTTCGCTTTGATTTTCACCGGACTGGAGCACTAAGGAACCGTAGCGGTTTTCATGGGCAAAGGCAGCCGCGCTGAGGATTTCCTCCTCATGGAGACGAAAACGGTTCACCGCTTTATTCCCTTTTCTCAATCCGCAATAAAAACAGTTTTTCCGGCATACGTTTGAAAACTCTACAAGCCCGCGGAAATAGACAACCCTTCCCACATTTTCTCTCTTGGCTTCCATTGCCAGGGATTGCAGGGTATCCATCTCTTCCTTTGAATCCATTTTCAGAATGGGGACAATATCCTCCTTTTTCAGGGAAGGGGAAGAGAGTATATTCATTATATCGTGCCGTATGCTCTCCTTTTCCATCCCTCAATCCGGGTTTTTACTCATTTCTTCCGATCTTTTCCTGGCAGCGTCGAGTATTCCCTCGAAGTGCTTCCCTATTTCATGCGTACGGAAGTAATCGAGTCCGGCCTGGGTTGTGCCGCCTTTGCTGGTGATATTTTGTATCAACTGTTCGATGCTGTAATTTTTTTGGTTCCGGGCAAAATAAAGGGTAGTTCCCTGTGTAAGTTCCAGCAGCAATTCGTCGAGGAGCGGCCCCGGGAGGTTAAACTCCTGCATTTTTTCCTTGAAGACGCCGATAAAGGAAAGGATGAATGCGGGGCCGCTACCGAAGACGGCGGTGAACAGGTCGAAGCCGTTTTCTTCCAATTCTACCGCTTTCCCCAACTTTCCCAACAGGTTGAAAATATCTGTTACATTCCTGTTTTCAGGTTGATTGGAGGCAAAAGCGGTCACCGATTTACGGTAGGCCACGGCCAAGTTGGGCATGATACGCACAATCAATTGTTCTTTCCCCAGATAACGTTCAATGAAAGCGATATTTCTTCCGGCGGCCGGGGAGACGATGGTTTTACCGGCTCTGTCGAGCGGTTTCAACTCTGCCAGAACAGCGGACAAATCCTGCGGCTTCACCATTAGCCAGATCACATCCGCGAAAGCCGCCAAATCGCGCATCCTGTCGTAGTAGGGTATATCTACCTCTTTCTTGCTCCTGGCAAAGTAGGCGAACTCAATCCCTTCTTCCTCTTTCAGTCCCTGATAAACCGCTTTGGCCAGATTGCCGAAGCCTATAAAACCATGTTTCACTTGCATTAATTATAAATTTAGATACAAGAACTAATTTCTAATCCTTCTTCTTGCCGAACCGGGTGAAGGGGATGCGGTTGCCTATGGCATTGATGATGTAGTTGGCGCGTTGGCCGTTCACGATCCACATCTCTACTCCATGTTGCATGCATATTTCCGCCGCATGTACTTTTGACGACATACCGCCGGTGCCGAGCAAGGATTCTTTCTCTTCGATATATTCTTTGATGGAATTTAAATCGGATACTTCGGCGATAAGTTGCGCATCGGCGTGCAGATGGGGGTTCCGGTCGAAAATACCGTCAATATCGGAGACCAGAACAAGTATATCCGCCTCGGTGATCGCCGCCACCAACGCCGAGAGTTTATCGTTGTCGCCCAATACTATTTCCTCGATAGAAACAGTGTCGTTCTCATTGACAATGGGGATGTAATCAACCTGCCAGAGCCGTTTGATGGTGTTACGGGTGTTCTCGTTGGCCACCGGATTCTCGAAATCGCGGTAAGTCAGCAGTATCTGAGCGATATTCAGCCCGAATGTGCTGAAAATATTGTCGTACAGTTCCATCAATTTGGTCTGTCCGATTGCTGCCAGAGCCTGTTTGGAATCGACCCGCTTGTTGAACCCGTTGATCTCTACGAATTGCCGTGCAGTAGCAATCGCTCCTGACGAAACAATCACAATATCGTATTCTTCTTTCAACTCCACGATCTGCCGCGCCAGGCTCTCTATCACGGCGAATGATATTCGGTTTGTCCCTGCCGTTAGTGTAGACGTTCCTATTTTAATGATTAGCTTTTTCTTCATTTTTCACTATTTCCTTTTCACTATTCCCTAATCTGTCCGTTTCCATATACGAACCATTTGTTGGTCACTAATTCCTGCGCGCCCAACGGCCCGCGGAAGTGGAGTTTTTGCGTGCTGATGGCGATCTCCGCACCCACGCCGAACTGTCCCCCGTCGGTGAAACGCGATGAAGCATTGTGGTAAACCGCAGCGCAATCAACCTGTTGCATAAACTCAACCGCCTTTTCCTCGTCGTTGGTGACGATTACCGCCGTGTGTCCGCCGGAGTAACGGTTGATCATATCTATGGCCTCTTGTATTCCGTCCACGAGGGAGAGGTAGAGTTTCGGCGCAAGGTATTCTTCATAAAGCGTAGCCGTGTTATTCTCCTCTTTAATTCTGTTGCACAGCGCCGTTATTTCTTTGTTCCCCCACACCTCAATTCCTTTTTCCGTGAGGTGCGTTACCAGATCGGAGAGTTTTTCTTTTAATTCTCCGGTATCTTTGTGCAGGAGCGCCTTGTCTATGGCATTGCATACGCTGATGCGCTTTTTCCCGTTCAGTATCAGTCGGATCGCCATCGCGAAATCGGCGTTTTCGTCTATATAGAGGAAGTTATTGCCTCTGCCGCTCACGATGACCGGTACCGAAGCATTTTCCTGCACGAAACGGATCAACCCTTCGCCGCCGCGGGGAATAATGAGGTCTGCCCTGTGGCTGTTCTCCCTGATAAGGCGTTGCGTTTCCTCACGCGACAGATCGAGGTATTGTATGTAATCCGCGCTTGCGTTTTGTTCGGCGAGCGCCTGTTGCCACAGCCCGGCGAGCAGCAGGTTGGTACGGCGCGCCTCTTTGCCCCCTTTCAGTAAAATACGGTTGCCGGCCTTAAAGGCGGTTGCCGCCGCTTCAATGGTAACGTCGGGACGCGATTCGTAAATAATCAGGATAGTTCCGAACGGCACTGTCCGGTTGACCACGCGCAGCTTGTCTTCCCTGACAAATTCATAAAGGGTTTTCCCTTCCGGGTCGGATTGCGAAGCGACTTCCTCCAATGAACGGATCATTCCGCCGATCTTCTTTTCATCTACCCTAAGCCGGTCTTTCATGGAATCGTCCATACCGGGAAATGCACGCATATCGGCTTCATTGGCCTCTGCGATCTTCTCCTTATTCAACTCCAATAGCCGGGCAAGAGAGGATAATACACTATTTTTGAGTTCATTCTTCATAATGCTGCGAAAAAATAAAAAAGACTAATGTAATTGAACGTATTCGGGCTTCAAAGGTAGCAAATTATTCTTAAATGGAGGCCGGTAATGCCAATAGTTGATATTTCAGTGTTATTGCGATACGGTAGTGCCCCAATTCGTTAGGGTGTAAGCGGTCTGTCTGTCCGTTATTAAAATACCGGATATGCGCGTCGTTCAAAGGATACAATCCCGAAACGCTATTCAGGTCGATCACCGGAACAGCCCATATATTGGAGGTTTGTTTCAGTACATCCACATAGTCGTCTATATAATTACCGATTTTATTTGCATAGGATTCTTCCGGCTGTATGTTTTGATCGCCGAAATAAGCCTGCGCCCGGTGGAGGGGGGTGAGCAGAATAACCTGCTTATCCGGGTAATTGGTTTTCAAGAAGTTCATCACCCGGTTTATACTGCTTGTGAAGGTCTTTTCATCCATAATGAGCTTTCGGTGTTTTCGCATTTCCTTTTTCGGCCCTGATACCAATACCTCGGCATTTGTTTCTTCGTACCAGTTACCTAACGGAAGTCCGCCATTGTAATCATTAGTCCCTGCAAAAATGATGATTGCATCTATATCGTCGCCTCTCTCTTCCAGCAGGCGTTCGGCCTGGCCTTGAATATTGTCCATCCGGTGTCCGTTGACGGCATAAACAAACGGGGTGAAACCCAACATCTCCGCCAAATATTCCCAGTAACATTTGTTTGTGCCGACTCTCCTTTTATCGGTAATAGAATCGCCGAGAAAAGCTACTCGTTTTCCTTTCCATTGATTTTCAATTACATTACTACAGGCAACAACCGGTATTTCCTCGATTCCCTTTGGGGATTGGAGAAAGTTTGTCCATAAAAGCAATAGCGATAAGAAGTAGGCAGTCATAGATAGGTTTGTCATTTTTATTTTGTTTTTT
>JAISZV010000109.1 GCA_031284475.1 Proteiniphilum sp.
AATGCCATCCTCTTCGCCGTAATTACGCATGGCGTCTACCTGATTCTTCATCAGGGCGATAAGCGGCGAAATGACAATGGCTGTTCCCTTCATCAGTAGTGCGGGAAGTTGGTAACAAAGTGATTTTCCTCCACCGGTAGGCATCAATACAAAGGTATCTTTTCCGGATAAGACACTTTCTATTATGGCTTCCTGATTGCCTTTAAAAGTATCGAATCCGAAATATTTCTTTAAACTTTTGTACAATAAATTTTGTTTTTCCATTGAGCAAATCACTCTGTAATCAAACCTGCCTTTTCCGAAAGGCAAACACAAAATTAGGAAAGTATTTTATATTTCCAAACAAGATTTGTAATACAAAATGAATATCTGTAATTGTGTTGTCAATCCGTACATATTCAGTGATGAATGGGTAGGCGGCTGCACTAAAAAAACGCAGGCTGAACATGCGTTTTTTTGATTCACACGCAACCGGCTTTCACCGTCCGGAGTCTTATATGTCGCGAATGAAGTATGTCTCAGGCTACTTTCAAATGGTGCAAGTCTGATTTGTCTAACTGGTTAGCAGCGTATTCACGGGTGACATGCATTTTTTTCTTCTCTTCTGAGGAAGGAAGGGTGAACATCGCCTCAATCATGATGGCTTCCACAATAGAGCGTAGTCCGCGCGCTCCAAGTTTAAATTCAATGGCTTTATCGACGATGTATACGTATGCATCATGTTCGAAAGAAAGCGTTACGCCATCCATCTCGAATAATTTCTGATACTGTTTGATGATGGAGTTTTTGGGTTCCACCAATATGCGCAACAGTGCATCTCTGTCGAGTGGTTCTAAGTAGGTCAGGACAGGAAGGCGCCCGATGATCTCCGGAATCAGGCCGAACGATTTCAGGTCGAGCGGAGTAATGTATTTCATCAGGTTGTTCCGGTCGATTACCGCACTTTGATTGCTGGCGGCATAACCTACCACATGAGTGTTGAGGCGTTGAGCTATTTTTTTCTCTATCCCGTCGAATGCGCCGCCGCAAATAAACAGTATGTTTTTTGTGTTTACGGCGATCATCCGTTGTTCCGGGTGCTTCCTGCCTCCCTGGGGCGGCACATTCACCACCGAGCCTTCAAGTAGTTTTAATAATCCCTGCTGCACTCCTTCACCGCTCACATCGCGGGTGATGGAGGGATTGTCGCTCTTGCGGGCGATCTTATCGATTTCGTCGATAAAGACGATCCCTTTTTCCGCGGCGTTCACGTTGTAATCGGCTACCTGAAGCAGGCGGGTGAGAATACTTTCGATGTCTTCTCCCACGTATCCGGCTTCGGTGAGCACGGTGGCGTCCACAATAGTAAAGGGAACCTGCAACATCTTTGCAATGGTTCTGGCCAGTAATGTTTTCCCTGTCCCCGTTGCCCCTACCATGATGATGTTCGATTTTTCGATCTCCACATCATCTTTGGTATTCCTTTGCAGGATACGTTTATAGTGGTTGTAGACCGATACCGACAGGAAACGTTTCGTATTTTCTTGTTTGATCACATACAGATCCAGAAACTCCTTGATCTGCGCCGGTTTGGGGAGAGAGGAGAGAGAGAGTCCTATATCTGATTTCGTATTGCTTCGGAACGAGTCGTTCACAATTTCGTGCGCCTGTTCGGTACACATGTCGCAGATAAAGCCGGTCATCCCCGAAATGAGCAAGTTCACTTCCTGCTCACTTCTTCCGCAAAAACTACAGTGATTGCTGCTATTTGCTTTTTTTGCCATTGTTATCGTTTATTTCTTTTTTGTCAGGACGTCATCCACCATACCATATTCTTTGGCTTCGGCCGCCGTCATCCAGAAATCACGGTCGGAGTCCCTGGCCACATCTTCGATGGGTTTACCCGAATGGGCGGATATGATGGCGTAGAGCTCCTGCTTGATCTTTGCAATTTCGCGGGCGGTGATTTCGATGTCCGAGGCTTGTCCCTGCACGCCTCCCAGCGGCTGATGGATCATGACCCTGGAGTGGTTGAGAGCAAACCGTTTTTTTTCGGTACCGGCTACCAGCAATATGGCAGACATGGAGGCGGCAATACCGGTGCAGATAGTTGATATATCGCTCGATATGAACTGCATGGTGTCATAGATACCCAACCCTGCATAGACCGATCCGCCGGGCGAATTGATGTAGATGGAGATGTCTTTTCCCGGATCGGATGAATCGAGATAGAGCAACTGGGCTTGGATCACATTGGCCGTATAATCATCAACGGCGGAGCCGAGGAAGATTATACGATCCATCATCAAACGGGAAAAAACGTCCATTTGCGCTACGTTGAGCTGGCGTTCCTCGATGATAGTGGGGGAGATGTACCCCCCCTGGCTGGTGATATTCATATAGCCGTCTAATCTGGAACCGTTCATGCCCAGATGCTTCACCGCATATTTTCTAAAATCGTTATGCATAATTTTTTTTTTTGATATGTTTAAATTCGGTTGTCAACAGAACCTGCAAACAAAGAGCCAAATTTACATCTGAGAGCGCTCCCCGAATTATACAGCAAATTTATAACGAATTATCGAATTACAAAATAAAATACCGGCAAACAATCAATAGATTGATCGGCAGATATTTATTTTTTTACCGGAGTTTTTCTTTTTTTCGCCGGTTTTTCGGTCGGATCCGTTTCCTCTTTTGTGGCAGGCGTACCGTCTGAAGCCGGTTGTTCTGTGTCAGCCGGTTCTTCCGGAGCTGTATCTGCTGAAACCTCTTCTTCTGCATGCTCCCCATGTTCGTTGTGTGCATGCCCGTCATGCTCTCCGTGTGCATGGTCGTTGTGTTGATGCTTATGACCGTTTACCAGTTCACTGAAATCTTTTGAAGATATCTCTTTCTCGATGATGGTCACATTCTCTTTCAGCCAATCGATGATTTTGTCTTCGATAGCCTTGTCGTACAGCTTACTAACGGTTTCTTCTTTTTCGAGCAGGTTTTTGGTGTAGTTCTGCAATACGTCGGCTGGCAGGTTGGTCATTCCGTACTGTGCAAACTGCGCTCTCGCCACTTCTACGGCAAGCGCTTCGATATCCGCAAATTCGACTTTGATTCCGTTATCGTCCACGATCTTTTGCCTTGCCACGTGGAATTTCATATCTTCCAGGATTTTCGGAAAGTCTTCCTCAACCTCTTCGTCCGTACGCTTTTCATCTGCTTCGAGCAACCAGCGTTTCAATAATTTATCGGGGAACGTTATCTCTTCCATCATCTTCACAATGAGATCCCGTGCTTCGTGAATGAAAAGGTGATCGGCGTTCGGTTTAAATTGCTTGGACAATTCGGCTTCTACTTTTGTTCTAAATTCTTCTTCAGTTGTAGCTACGCCTTCGCCCAATACCCGGTCGAACAGCTCCCGGTTCATTTCCGCTTCTTTATAGCGGGTCACCTCTTTGATGTCGAATCGGAAATCGGAATCTATTTTTTCCGCTTCTTTTTTGGTGGTCTGTAACAGGGATGCGATTTCCGCTTCATTATTGTCGTAGGCTTTCTTAGGGTTGAGTACCACGCTGTCGCCTACTTTGGCGCCGATGAAACTGTTTTTAGTCTTTTCGTCCTTCACATAAGAAGGCATCAGGATTGCATTCTCAATTACCAGCCCGTCTTCTTTCTCTTTGTCCCCTTCCATTTCGACAAGCGTACCTTTGATCAGATCGGTATCTTTTGCGTCTTCTTCCACAGAGGCATAAGTGCCGAAATTCTGTTTGTAGGCGTCCAGTTGACGATCGAGGAATTCCGCTTCCGGTTGTACTTTGTGATAGGTAAGTTCAACACTTTTGTCGAGCTTCAGGTCAAATTCGGGAGTAAGCGCCACGTCGAATGAAAACTTGAGTATTTCGTCGTTTTCCAGGTCGATCTCTTCATCCAGGTTATCAGCCGACAGGGGTTGCCCGAGGATTTTAAGCTTATTGTCGCGGATGAAATTTTCCATCTCATCGGAGACTATCTTATTGATTTCACTGA
>JAISZV010000222.1 GCA_031284475.1 Proteiniphilum sp.
TTCTTACCGTCGGCGCCGAATACGGATGTCATTCCGATTTTTTTTCCAATTAGTCCAGGCATTTGTTTGTAATTAATAACTTATCATTTAATAGCATAAATATTTCCCCATACAAAAAGTGGTTGCAAAGATAACTATATTTTTGGAACTTACAAACAAGATTTGAACATTTTTTTATTTCTAGGGCAAATTAAATATGAATGGCAATGTTTATTCTTCGTATTGTTCGCCTGCATCAATGATTGAATCTGTTGCCGGATTATCGGTGCCCATCGCATTAAGCGTTGCAAAATCAATAACCGGACGATCGTTTCGCAACGGTTTAACGAATCGTGTTTGCGTCAGCACATTGTCTGTGAAATAACCTCCCATTTTAAGAAAAACAGCGCCGGCCTGTGGGTCGCCGGCCGGCAATATGCCTCCGGCATAATCTACCCGGTCGCCGGCCGATGCGGTGGCGTCATTGCTAAAGGTATAATCAGCGGTTTCGTACCATTCGCCGGCAGCGCTGATATACCAATCGTTGTTCCATGTCCCGTAACGGGTTTTGTTGCCTTCATTCACAGTGAAATTTTCGAGGAAGTGATGGGCGCCGGTGTACCATTTGGTGGTGGGCACAACGCCATTATTATCAACTGCATCCAACTCTATGCGCCGCCATTCGGCAATAAATATCCATTTTTCGCCATCGTAGAACCACGTTTTGTAAAGCGAGGAATTGGGAAATTTTTCGGGTTGCGGGTGGGGACGCACACGCGTAAGCATCTTATAGGTTTTGCCAGCCACCCATGGATATACCATATAACTTTGTCCACCTGAGCCTTCGCCACCGAATTTTGTATATGTTATCGTGCTCCTGAATGCCGGGTCATTGTTCACCCTGACTAAGCGGGGAGCATATTTGCCCATTCCGGCGGGCTCATCGGTAGTAAAGGCCGACCACACCGAGAAGAGCACCCTGCGCTGAGTAGCAGAGTTCACCTGTATGCCGGCATAGCCTTCCCCGAAACCGTTACACATAAAATAAGAGCCTAACTTATCCTGCCCTTCCGGAATAAACACTTCGCTGTAAAAATATTCCATGTTGCCGGCGGGTTTGTCGGGACGGATATGTACCGACGGGCCGCGGCGTCCGAAGTGTTCATTGGTTGAAGGAACCCAATTAAGGCCCGTGAGATCCTTACCGCCCGATCCACGCGTTGCCCATCCCGATACCCAAAGTTCGGGGAACCGGAAGTAGTAAGTGCCGTTGCGGGCGCCTTCCACGCTGAGGTCAAGACGTACTGTATGGCCGGCATGGCCTTGCGGCACTTCGGGCAAATGAATACGGTGAATGGTGAGGGTATCTTCATTTTGATTGGTCTTTTTATAAAGATAACTATGGTCGTAAGGTTCGCCATTTTCCACATATTGCGCTTCATTGATATATATCTTCACCTTTAATGTACCACCAGTAGCATTACCGGCACGTCCGCGCAGGGCTAATTGCAGTTCGCCATGATACCGTACATTGAAATAGATGCTCCCCACACCCGTTGCGCCTGCCGTTGTCCATGTTATACCATTGGATGAAGAGAGAGACATGCCTGTTCCGCTAATAGTATAGGCATTGGAATAAACCGGTATTTTATGAATTTTATATTTGTCGTTTTCTTCGAGCGGGCGGCGTGGGTCATCGCTAAGCGGCGGTTCGGGTTCTTCTAACCATTTCACATAGACTTTCCATTCTTTTTTATCGCCGTTATTAGCCCTGACGGTGTAAATCACCGTTTCCTGTGAAAAGTCGCGCACGCTGCCCGATATGGGGGCAATGGTGGCATTGGGCGAAACCGCAATTTCCGGCGCCATAATGATGCTGGCATACCACGGCACTTCAATATAGATAGAATCCGTTTCGGGAACAATAACCACATTCGTCGCATCGCCTTCCTTATATTCAGGAAATTGAGAAATGTCTATGTGGAATGATACAATATCATTGGTGCCCGAACGGGTCGGGTCGGGTTTGTCGAGTTCCGGATAAATGGGGTCTTTACAGCTACCCATGCCGAATATTGCTGTTATACACACGTACAGCAATATGTTTGAAAAAATATAATTGCTTTTCATAATCGGATATATTCTAAAGTTATTTTAAATAATTTTTAACTGTGCTATTAACCCACTTTACCATATAATTCCATTTCGGCCAAACTGCCGTGGCCGCCTCGTGAAATGCCCGTAGCGCCGGCAGGGCCTCCTCTAAGCAGCATTTTTACGCCTGTGGGATGGCTGATGGGTGTGGGCAACACCATGATGGTAGGACCGCCGTATGCATTTTGTTTAAATGTATCGTCGCCCTTATACACTAATTTGTACCCATCGGCGTCCACAGAGCCGAGCGGGTCGCCCCAATCCCAGCCGGGTTCTTCGCCCTCAATGCCGCCCGGCACATCTGTGCCGTCGCCTTTTACATAGATACAGAAATAGCCTATTCTGCCGTTAGCTGCGCCCGCATTGTTACGCGGGTAGGTAATGACGAGGTCAAGGCTACCTGTGCCACTTTCCAAATCCCACTGCAACAAATGGTCGCTGTATTGTGCCGACGCAGGACTATATTCCGAGTGCCAATAGGAGACATAATCGCCGTCCCACGTATTTTTCCAGTTTCCTTCGTTGCTTTGCGAAGAAGATGGCACGCCGCCGGTAATTTTGATTAGCTTGGTGGGCAGGCCCTGTTGTGTAATGTTCACGGTAGCTTCCCGTTCGGGCGTCACTATTTTCAGGGACGAAGCGCGAATCCCGATAGAAGCGTTCCGGTCAGCGGTTATGACAAGATAACCGTCGTCAACAATGGCATGAAGCCATTCCATAGCATTTTCGGGAATAACTACGTTGACTGCTGCAGAAGTAGTATAGAAACGGTTATGATAGGTTTCACCTTCGGCCACAAGGGTAAGGTCGAGTTCTTCGATCATCAGCGCCATTGGAATAGGGATTTCATCTTTGACGCACGAGAACGCGACTGTGGCGACAATGCATAATAACAATATTTTTTTCATACGTTTTTATTTTTAATTTGATGGTTTAGATTAAGGGTTCTGTTGCAATTCTATCGGATAAGCGTCAATTTCGCTTTTGGGAATAAATTCCACAACCCGCGGGTCGGAGGGAGAAAGCTCTGTCAACACCGGCGAACCGCTCAAATGGGTGCCGGGATATTTTCTGTTCAACGTTTCCTGATTACGGAAAATATCATACTTGCGTTGCGCTTCCCATGCCAGTTCCAGCCGGCGTTCGTCGAGAATCCATTTTAGAACGGTTTCGTCGGAAGCAGATTGTGGGCGTTCGGGAATTTGTGCACGGGTGCGTATCACATTCAAATCCTCAATGGCTTCATTTAAGTTTCCCTGCTGGCACCGGCTTTCGGCACGGGTCAGGTACATTTCCGCCAAACGGAACAGCACCGGCGAATATAATTGCGATTGTTGCTCCTGATACGAAGTCTTGAGAATATAACGTTTGGGATAGCCGTTTCTGTCTTCCAATTTCGGCTCAATCCACACGTTGTAACGGGTGTTTCCGGCAGCCGCGCTATTCACATAATATTGTACCTTTCCGTCAGGGGTTGTTTCTTTCTGCACAATGGCATTGGTATAAGAGCCGGGTGACTCTGTGATGCGGTAATCATTCCCTTCCTGAACTACATCTTTTGTCACATAAGACCATGTATTATTTGCCTCATTGACATAAACCATCCACAATCCCCCGCTGGGGTGAGGTTGGTTTTCGATAAATCTGAAACGCAGGTCGGAAGGGTTTTCCCGCAACAGGGTAAGGTAAGATTCGGAAGGATACATTTCGCCCCATCCTATTTCATCAATAGTGGCATATAAACTGCCTACGGAATACCAATCCATGTAATAAGCGGCAAAATCGGCATCTTTCACCATGCGAATACACCAAATTGTTTCGGAATTTGACTCCGGCACGTGTTGCGGATATTTTGCATACTGGTCGCTCTGCAACAGCGTATAACGCCCTGAGTTAATAACCGAATCGGCGTATGTTTCGGCCTCTTCCCATCGTCCCATGTAGAGATATATACGGGAGAGAAACGCCCAGGCGACTTCTTGTGTCACATAGCTGTTGTTTTTCGGCGCAGAAGTACTTCTTTTCATTTTTTGTGCAGCACGGGTAGCGTCTGTTATCATCTGCTCATATACTTCGGCAACGCTGGCGCGTGGTGGAAAATAATCAATATCGGTCACCGTTTTTATCGGAATGCCCGGATTATTGGCTGCGCCGTTGGCGTCTCTGTATGGGCGGCCGAAGATATTACAGCAATTGAAATAGGCAAAAGCCCGGAGCAGCAAGTTTTCGCCAATGAGGTGATCAACAAATTCCTGCTCGCTTTCAGACATTTCGTAAGATTCGAGTATGGATAGCACGGAATTGATGTTCCCTATCATTTGGTACGTGAAAAGCCACACGCGCGCTGTGTAATAACTGTCAGTAACACGTGTATAACGGTAGAAATTAAACAGGAGGTCGGAAGTTGTTCCGCTGAGCAAAATATTATCGCCGCCGTATTCGCCAACCTGGTGAATGGTTTTGTAGTAATATTCTTCTTTCAGCTTGGCATACGTGCCACGTGTAACAGATTCGGCTTCCCCGACACTCATGCCTTCGTTCACCACAGCGTCGTAAGGTAACCGTTCAAGGTCGCAGCCGCCAAATAACAGTGCCACGACTGAAAGGCAGCACAGGATTTTTACTAAAGATATTATAGGTAATTTCATTGTAATTATTTTTTATTGGTTAAAAACTAAAGTTAATTCCGACAGAAAAACGGCGGACAGATGGGTAAAGGCTGGTACTGTAGTTTCCATTGGAATTCCCAATACCTACTTCGACATCGGCGCCTGAAAATTTAGTGATGGTGAACAGGTTTTCGCCGGTCAGGTATATCTGTGTATGGCTGAGTTTTACTTTTTTCAGCCATTTTTCGGGCAGGTCATACGACAGGGTTACATTGTTGAGCCGGAAGTAACTGCCATCTTCAACAAAGCGCGTGGAGGCTTCATTGGAATTATGGTTGCCACCGGAAATAGCTTGTGGGTGCGTGGCGATGTCGCCCGGTTTCTGCCACCGTACCCAACTTCCGTTAGGTCCTGATGCAAGATCCATCGTGTTATAAGTTGGGTATGCGCCGTCGTTGTCATAGAACTGCCGGGCAGAATGATAAATTTTATTGCCGCCGACAAATGACCCCATAGCCGAAAGGGTAATTCCTTTATAGCTTACAGAAGTATTCACGCCGCCAAAAAATTTCGGCGTTGATGAACCGGTGAGCACATAAGAAGCGTTTGCACGGTCGGTCACTACCTTGCGCTCGCCGGTGTTCGAATCATAAGCATACCAAAGCGGGGCGCCCGTATACACATCCACGCCCGCCCATTCGGGCAAATAGAACACATCACGGTCTTCTCCCACGCGGAAAATACGGTGGCTGTAGTCATCAGGAAACTGATCTGCATTATCGTTTGCCAATTCAGTAATTTTATTCGTA
>JAISZV010000230.1 GCA_031284475.1 Proteiniphilum sp.
TGCGGATCAAAAACAACCTCTATAATGTCGCTGCCGTTTTATCGGGCGAGGGAATCCTGGGCTTTGTACCCAAAACCTATATTCCCAACTATAACGAGTATTACGAAAAAAGATGGTTCACATCCGGAAACGATCTTACCGGTCTCACGGTAGATATCGAAGGAGATAAATTAGGCCTTACGGTAGGTGTTGAGAGTAACAAAGCGCCGGTCTCCCCAAAAGGGATGATTTTCCAGACCCCTTTCGCCAACTTCGGTATAGAAATTTGCGAAGACCTGTGGATGCCTGCCCCCCCATCCTCCGGGCTGGCCATGCACGGGGCCGACCTGATCTTTAACCTCTCGGCAAGCAACGAACTGGTGGGCAAGAACCACTACCGTAAATCGCTCGTACAACAACAATCGGGCCGGTGTAACGCAGCGTATGTCTATGCTTCGGCAGGCTGGGGCGAATCTACTACCGATATGGTTTTTTCCGGGGCCTGCTTCATCGCTGAAAACGGAACCCTGCTGGCCGAATCGGAACGGTTCTCTCCCAACAGCACGCTCATCATCGCCGATATAGACATAGATGCGTTACGCTACGACCGGCTGAAAAACACCAACTACATGTCGGCCGCATCACAGGATGCAACCCCGGTCAACTGCCATATAGATTCCGCAACTCCGGATAAAATGTACCGCAGGTTTAATCCGCATCCTTTTATCCCCTCCGAAAAGGAGCGCGACGAGAGCCTCTCCGAGGTCTTCAATATACAAACGCACGGGCTGGCAAAAAGATTGTTGCACACCGGCATAGAAAAAGTAACCATCGGCATTTCGGGCGGACTGGACTCTACGCTGGCGCTGCTGGTGACCGTCAAGGCATTTGACTTGCTGGGGCTCCCGCGCGAAAATATCTACGGCGTCACCATGCCCGGCTTCGGAACTACCGGCAGAACATACGGCAATGCCGTCGCCCTGATGAAATCATTGAGGGTAACCGTGAAGGAAATCTCCATTGTGGATGCCGTCACCCAACATCTTAAGGACATCAGCTACAACTTCAACAATTATGATATAACCTATGAGAACAGCCAGGCGCGCGAACGCACCCAAATATTGATGGATTATGCCAACAAGATCGGGGGACTGGTAATAGGCACCGGGAACATGTCGGAACTGGCGCTGGGCTGGGCGACCTATAACGGCGATCACATGTCGATGTACGCCGTAAACGCCAGCGTGCCGAAAACGCTTGTCGCAACCTTAGTAAGGTGGATCGCCGGCGCACGGACAAATGATGATGCATCCCGCAGCATTCTGCACGATATACTCGACACGCCTTTCAGTCCCGAATTACTGCCGGTAGGCGAAGATGGGAAAATTGCGCAGGAAACGGAACAGGTCATAGGCCCTTACGTACTGCACGACTTCTTCCTGCACCGTATGCTCCGGTATGGCGACGCCCCCTCGCGTATCCTCTTTATGGCCGGACAGGCGTTTGAAGGGTTATACTCTCCCGAAGAAATTGTGAAATGGTTGAAACTGTTCTACAAGCGTTTCTTCGCCCAACAGTTCAAACGCTCTTGCATGCCGGACGGCCCCAAAGTAGGATCGGTAAACCTCTCTCCCCGCGGCGACTGGCGTATGCCGAGCGACGCATCGGCGGTCGTATGGCTTGCGGAACCGGAATAATTACGGTAACGACAATCCGGGCGACAGCGCTTCCCTAATTGACTTGTAACCACTTTAAGAATGATTGCTATGCAACAACTTATATCCCTCTTCACGGCGCACACCGGCAAGGCCAACCCCACGCTGGAGGCATTGGCTTCTTCAGGATCGAACCGGCGGTATTTCCGGCTGAAAAAAGAGGATGTATCGATTATCGGCGTGCACGGTGAATCGCGCGAGGAGAACCGGGCATTTATCGCGCTCTCCAATCATTTTCATCAACAGCAACTGAACACCCCTGAAGTGTTTGCCGTTTCGGATGATGAAATGTTTTATATCCAGCAAGACCTGGGAGACGAGATACTGTTCGATACCATAAAAGAAGGCCGGCTTACGGGCGTTTTCGGTCACGAAGAAAAAGCGCTCCTGCACAAAACCATCGCAATGCTTGCCGACTTTCAGGTAAAAGGAGCGGACGGCCTGGATTTCAATGTCTGCTATCCGCTGCCGGAATTTAACAGCCGCTCCGTATATTGGGATCTGAATTATTTCAAATACAATTTCCTGAAAACAACCGGCATGGATTTCCGGGAGGATCTGCTGGAGAACGATTTTGAGAAACTGGCCGGAAACCTGCTGCAAGACCGGTCAGACACTTTCATGTACCGCGATTTTCAATCACGCAACGTGATGCTGGTAGACGGGAATCCTTATTTTATCGACTTCCAGGGCGGACGGAAAGGCCCCGTCTATTATGATGCGGCTTCCTTCCTCTGGCAGGCAAAAGCCCATTTTCCGGAAGAACTGCGGAATGAACTCATCCGCACATATATAGGATCGCTGAAAAAATACCGGCAGGTGGATGAAACCGGTTTTCTGGGACAACTGCGCCAGTTCGTCCTTTTCCGCACATTACAGGTGCTCGGGGCTTACGGGTTCAGGGGCTATTTTGAGAAGAAACCGCACTTTATCCAAAGTGTTCCATTTGCGCTCAACAACCTTCGGGAACTGCTGAAAGAGGATTTTGAGGAATATCCCTATCTTAACGGCATTTTGAAAGAGATGACGGAACTGAAACAATTTGCCGACTGCCGGAAACGAGAGCTGGAAGTGCGCGTTTACAGCTTCGCCTACAAAAAAGGAATCCCCAACGACGCTTCCGGCAACGGGGGCGGGTACGTATTCGATTGCCGCGCCATCAATAACCCCGGAAAATATGAACGGTATAATAATGTAACAGGACTGGATGAACCGGTGATCCGTTTTCTTGAAGAGGATGGCGAGATGCTGGAATTTCTCGACAACATCTATCCGTTGGTGGACAGGCATGTGAAACGGTACAAGGATCGCGGTTTTACCGACCTGATGCTCTCGTTCGGATGTACCGGCGGCCAACACCGCTCGGTCTACGCCGCCCAGAAAACAGCGGAA
>JAISZV010000241.1 GCA_031284475.1 Proteiniphilum sp.
CGCATTTGTCGGAAAGGGGAGAACCGTTTGTCAAAGACGGTAAACCTGCAATATTGAAACAAACAATTCTTACAAGTGTCAATTATCCTGTAAAAGATTTGAAAAACTCTTTAAAGTAATAACATTAACTGCACTGCGATGAATGTATGAAAGCATCGACCTGTCTTTAAAATACCATAAAGATGGTATTTTGCTAAAAGCGGTAAGTCCATACCTTTGTACCGTTAAAATGATTAAGTATAAATAAAAAAATATCCCTTTCCTCCGACGGCAAATTGGCATCAAGGGATACTTTACTAAAACAGATTTTCTAGCATGGCAAATGTATTACATTGGATTGGAACAGCCAAAAAAGTTCCGCTATTTTTTGCCCTTATTGCGGCAGCAGGCGTTTTTTCGACCACAGTGTCGGCACAAACCGTTCGGGGAAAAGTCATTGACAGCCGTACCGGCGAATCAGTCAGCGGTGCAGCCGTTGTGGTGAAGGGCAATACCGTCCAAACAGGCACAGCAACCGATATCGATGGCGAGTTTGTTTTGAATGTCCGCGCTTTACCGGCAGTAATTGAAGTCGGTTACCTTGGTTACAAGCCGCAGGAGATAGACATTTACGAAATTGCAGAGCCGATAACCGTTTATCTTGTGGAAGATTTCAATTTGTTGGATGAGATTGTGGTTGTGGGGTATGGGACGCAAAAGAGGCAAAACCTGATTGGTTCGGTAGCGCAAATATCATCGGAACGGTTGGAAAGCAGACCTGTCGGTCAACTCGCAAATGCACTGACCGGCGAACTCACAGGTGTGACGGTGATTCAGCGTTCCGGTAAACCCGGCGCCGATGGCGGAGAAATCAGGGTACGCGGTGTCGGTTCTTTCGGCGCATCGCCGGATGCTCTTGTTTTGATTGACGGTATTCCCGGTATGCTCAACAATGTTCATCCGGATGATGTGGAAACAATCTCGGTATTGAAGGACGCCTCCAGCGCTGCCATCTACGGTGCCCGGGCGGCTAATGGCGTAGTGCTGGTGACAACAAAAAAAAGCAAAACGAGACCGATAAAAATAAGTTACAACGCTTATGCGGGCTGGCAAAATCCGACAGAGTTTCCGGAACTGGCTACTTCATGGGAATATGCGGTCATGTATAATGAAGCGATTGGTCGTGAGGCCTATTCGGCCGAAGATATTGCGAAGTACAGGAGCGGAGTTGATCCCGACAACTATCCCAATACAAACTTCCTGAAAGAAACATTCAGCCGGTCCGGTATCCAGACCGGTCATCACATGAGCCTGACAGGCGGTACGAATACAAGCCGCTATTTCGCATCCTTTGGTTATCTGGATCAGCAAGGGCTTGTGGAGCGAAACAATTACCGTCGTTACAATGGACGGTTAAACTTGATCAGCGATTTATTCAGCAACCTGACGCTGACCACTCACTTGTCCGGTTCGGTGGAAGAACGCAATGAGCCGCAGACGGTGGGCGCGATAGATATCGGCAATGTGGAAGGCGTCGTAAATTCTGCGGTACGTTTTCCGGCTATTTATGCAGGCCGTTATCAGAATGGAGACTTTGGCGGCGGTCCGGAAAACCGAGGAACGCCTGCAGCCTGGCTTGCAAGCGCATCATACCTGCGAACGCCTGCCACACGATTCAACACCAATGTGCGGCTGGACTGGAAGGCCGCCGAAGGACTGACGCTTTCAGGGATTGCAGGATACAATTACGCTTTGGAAGAACAGAGCTCCTACCGGGCGTCGCAAAAACTGAATGAAAACCTGAATTTGACAACTTCCAGCCTCAATCAGGAGCGCAACAAACGAACTTACAAGACGGCTCAAAGTTCGGCGGAATATGCAAAAAATTTCAGCGGGCATGACATTGACCTTTTGCTGGGATATGCTTTTGAATCCGAAGATTTAGACAGTTTCAACGGTTATCGTCAGCAATTCCCAAGTAATGATTATACCGTGATGGATATGGGCAGCGAAGAAAATCAGCAAGCCGGGGGGAATCTTGCAGGCTGGGCGTTACAGTCGTATTTCGGAAGATTCAAGTACAGTTTCGGTCAAAAATATCTGTTCGAGACAACAGTGCGTTTCGATGGTTCTTCACGGTTTCCAAAAGACAAAAAATACGGTACTTTTCCCTCGCTTGCCGCCGGGTGGAGATTGTCGGAAGAGGGTTTTTTCAAGCCTCTTCGGAAAGTCGTATCCGACTTGAAACTGAAAACCTCGTGGGGTATACTTGGCAACCAGAACATATCCAACTATCCATACCAGTCTACGCTGACCTCCGGGTTGAACTATTCATTTGGCGGTGCGGCGTATACAGGCGCCGGACTGACACTGTTGAAAGATCCGCTGCTGCGCTGGGAATCGACAAGGACAACGGATGTTGGCGCCGAACTGGGGCTGTTTGACGGGCTGGTGGATTTTCATGTTTCTTATTTTTACCGCCATACCTACGATATACTGTATAAGCCTTCTGCCAGCGTATCGACCGTATTGGGTTTGGACCTTTCGGAAATAAACACGGGAAAGGTTAATAACAGAGGCTTTGAATTTGATGTTTCGCATCAGAAAAGAATCCGGAACGTCAGGTATAAATTGTCGGCAAATTTGAGTATCATCCAAAACGAAGTGGAGGATTTGGGCGTAGGGAACGTGAAACAGCCAAACGGACTAATCGGCAACGGATCCAGTTTGTTTATCGGTTATCCGATGGAAATGTATTACGGCTACCTGTCCGATGGTGTTTTCATAGACGAAGCAGAGATTGCATCATGGCCGGACCAGACCAAAGTGAACACCAATCCCCGCATCGGCGATATCCGTTACAAGGATATAAGCGGACCGGACGGAAAACCTGACGGTGTGGTTGACCCAACGTACGACCAGACGTATATAGGCAGCCGGATTCCAAAATACACCTATGCCTTCAATATTGACTTGGAATATAAAGGTTTCGACGCCAAAGTGTTCTTGCAGGGCGTTAGCGGTGTGAAAGGGTATCTGTCAAATTATGTCGGTTATGCCTTCTTCAATCTGGGTACAATCCAAAAATGGCAGATGGACGGACGTTTTGACCCGAACAATCCAAAACGTTATGTGGACTATCCCCGATTGGAGATACTTACCAATTCATTGGGACCAAATTATGTGCAATCCGATTTCTGGACGCTTAACGCTTCCTACTTGCGTGTTAAAAATCTGCAAATCGGTTACAGCTTACCCAAAAAGCTCATTAACCCTGCACACTTGGACAGGATTCGCGTTTATTTCAGCGCCGACAATATCTATACGGCAAATCAATACAGGAAAGGCTGGGACCCGGAAATCAATACCGGCGGATCCTACTATCCGATATTGGCTACATACGTATTCGGATTTAACATTAACTTTTAAAAAACGGAATATATGAAAAGATATAAATTACATAAAGGACTGGCGGCAGTATTGCTTGCAAGTTTGTTCATCACTGTTTCCTGCTCCGACGACCTGGAAAAGTCACCGACAAACCAATATGACAGCGCTACGTTTTGGACTAATGAAACAAATGCGTTAATCGGATTGACTGCTGTATACAGGGGAAATTTAAGTTATGCGTTTCAGGTTGAACCGACGGACTGGTGGTCGTATGCCAGTTTTGCTTTTTTGGAGTTGGCTACCGATAACGGATATGACCGGCGTGGCGACAATTCCAACCTCAACCGGCTGACGAACGGGACATTGCTGCCGAACAATGCGGTTTTGCTTTCGCTATGGAAAGGTTCGTATAAAAAGATAACGATTGCCAATGATTTTCTGGCGCATATTGACGCTGTGCCTATGGACGAAACAAAAAAGTTGCGTTTCCGTTCGGAAGCCCGTTTTATTCGCGCCTGCCAGTATTTTTATCTGGCACAGCATTTCGGCGACGTGCCGCTGGTCATTAAAGTATTGACTTCGGAAGAAGCAAATACCGTTCTAAAAACGCCTAAAGCGGAGATAGAAAACTTCGTTGCGCAAGAGTTGAACGAGGTTGCGGCAGGTTTACCCCGTTTTAAGGACATAGCGGCCGCCGAAACAGGCCGCGCA
>JAISZV010000247.1 GCA_031284475.1 Proteiniphilum sp.
CCAGGTATTCTTTCAGGTCGGATATACGGAGGCTTTTGGGATAAGGCTCGTCTGCGGCGATCTTCCGGGCTACCTTCCGCATGATCTTGGCAATTTTCTTATTCAGTTCACGCACGCCCGACTCCCTTGTGTAGTTCTCAATGATCTTCTGTAAGGCGGGCTTGGAAATAGAGAAAGCCCCTTTTCCTACGCCGTGGTTCTGAAGTTCCTTGGGGATAAGATGACGATGGGCGATCTCAATCTTTTCTTCGGTAATATAACCGCTCACGTTGATCAGTTCCATACGGTCGATCAACGGTTGGGGAATGGAATTAAGGTTGTTTGCCGTGGCAATAAAAAGTACTTTCGACAGATCGTAATCAATGGAAAGGTAGTTGTCGTGAAACGCTGAGTTCTGTTCCGGATCCAATACTTCGAGTAATGCCGAAGAAGGGTCGCCCCGGAAATCGTTTCCTATTTTATCCACCTCATCCAGCACGAAGACGGGGTTGGATGAGCCTGCCTTCTGTATGTTTTGTATGATTCTGCCCGGGATGGCGCCGATATAGGTGCGGCGGTGGCCGCGGATTTCCGCCTCGTCGTGCAGCCCGCCGAGCGAAACGCGTATATATTTGCGGTTGAGGGCTTCGGCGATGGATTTCCCCAATGAGGTTTTTCCCACGCCCGGAGGGCCGTAAAGGCAGAGGATAGGTGATTTAAGGTCGCCTTTCAGTTTCAGTACGGCCAAGTGTTCGATAATGCGTTCCTTCACCTTTTCCATGCCGAAATGATCTTTGTCCAGCACCTTCTGCGCATTTTTCAGGTTGAAATTGTCTTTGGTGTACACGCCCCACGGCAAATCGAGAATAGTTTGCAGGTATCCGAACTGTACCGAATAATCGGGCGATTGCGGATTCAGGCGTTCCAGTTTTTGTACCTCTTTCTCAAATGTTTTCGCTACTTCATTACCCCAATTTTTCTCTTTTGCCTCTTTTCTGAACTCGTCGATCTCAATCTGCTGCGTATCTCCCCCCAGTTCTTCCTGAATGGTTTTTATCTGTTGCTGGAGAAAATACTCTTTCTGTTGTTGATTCAGGTCTTCCCGGGTTTTTATCTGGATGTTCATCTTTAGTTCCAGCACCTGCGACTCGCGGTTGAGGATCATCAGCAGGCGGTAGGCTTGTTCTTTTTCGTCGTTGATGCTCAGCAGTTCTTGCTTCTCATGTCCTTCAATGGGCAGGTTGGTGCCGCTGTAGCTGATAAGCATATCGGAAAAAGAGTCGCTGCTGAGGGTCTGGATTAATTCCCTTGGCGGTTCCCCCAGCATATTGAGCATGTGGAGCAGGGAATCGCGGATGGAATCGAGGATCGCCTTGAACTCTTTGTCCTCTTTCGATGCTTTCACGTAGTCCCTTAGTTTGAAAGTCGCTTTCATATAAGGCTCGGTTTGCGTGATCTGCTGCCACTCGAACCGTTTCTTTGCCTGTACGATGATACTGAGATTGTTGTCTCCCATTTCAATGACACGGATCACTTCCGCAACCACGCCTATCGGATAAAGGTCGCTCTCTTCCGGGTCATCTATCGTGGAATCTTTTTGGCAAACTAAGCCGATATACTTCTGTTTTCTCCCCAGCGACCGGATCAGATCCAGCGATTTTTTTCTTCCCACCGATATGGGAAGCGTACTCCCCGGAAAAACAATCGTATTGCGTAAAGGCAGCAGGGGAAGGGTTTCCTTCAGCAGAGATTCGTCGATATCCTGGCTTCCGTCAACTAAGTCGCTGGTAATAAAAGATATTACATTTGTTTCGGGATACTCTTCCGGTGTCGTATATTTTTTGAATAGATTCATCATTGTATTTGTTTCCGTCATCAAAACAGAAAAATGTGTATTTTTGTTTCAGCTTTATATAGGGTAAAACAAAATCCATGCCAAATATATCAAAATTTATATTACAATGAGTAATCCCTGGTTCCGATTCAAACAGTTCACGGTTTTCCATGATAAGTGCGCCATGAAGGTGGGGACTGACGGCGTGTTGCTTGGGGCGTGGGCGAGCGTGGGAAATGCGGTAAATGTACTGGACGTAGGAACAGGTACCGGCCTCATAGCATTGATGATAGCTCAACGCAACCCTCTTGCAAAGGTGGTTGCTATTGATGTGGACGAGCAGGCTGTGGAGCAGGCGAAAGAAAATACCGGTAATTCTCCCTTCTCTGACAGAATTACCGTAGCGCTTTTTGCTTTCCGGCAATTTGTCCAAAATACTTCGGAGCGTTTCGACTTAATTGTTTCTAATCCGCCTTACTTTTCAAATGCTCTTTTGCCTCCGGATAAAGCGCGGGCGAGAGCAAGGCATGTCGCCTCGCTTACGTTGGACGATTTGTTATTCTCCGCCCGCAGTTGCCTTAAAAACAACGGAACGCTCTCCCTTATCCTTCCATACGATAAAAGCGACGAATTAAACTCCCTGTGTGAGAAGCATACATTTTATATAAAACGGAAAACCATTGTATATCCTTTGCCGGACGCCGCCCCGAAACGACTGTTGGCGGAGTTGACAATGCTGCAAACCGGCCATACCGAAACAAGTTCGCTGATCATTGAAAACAGCCGGCGTCAATACACCGACGATTTTTCCGGTTTGGTAAGAGGTTTTTATATGCACCTGTAAATAGAGCCGGTTTCATTTTCGTAAGATCATAAAAAGTAGTAATTTTGACGCTTAAAAAAATCCGGAATAGTGAAAGAAGTCATTACCATCAGAGATAAACAGTTTGAATTGTTTATTGGGCAAGAAACCATTGAACAGGAAATAAAACGGATTGCCGGACGGATTAATTCGGATATGAAAGGAAAGGATCCCATCTTTCTTACTGTGCTCAACGGCGCTTTTATGTTTGCCGGAGAGTTGATGAAAGAGGTTTCCGTCCCCAGTGAGATCACATTTGTGCGTCTTGCCTCCTATCATGGCACATCTACCACAAACCGGGTGCGGGAAGTGCTGGGGTTGAACGAAAGTATCGAAGGCCGCTGTGTGGTAATTGTGGAAGATATTGTGGATAGCGGTAATACCATAGTTGCGCTTAAAAAAGAGTTAGAGAAATATAATCCTAATGAGGTGAAAGTGGCCACTTTACTGTTTAAACCCGCTGCGCTGCGGCAGAAACTCCATATCGATTATGTGGCGCTCGAAATCCCCAATGACTTCATTGTAGGTTACGGGTTGGATTATGACGGGTACGGCAGAAATCTGAAAGATATTTATAAGGTGAAATAAAACGGTTTTCGTTGAACTTTAGCCGGCATAAATCGTTATAGCTTCAAAGCGATGAAGCCGGCATTGAGAAGCGACCATCACAGGAGTGTGAAAAAGTGGATAATCGTATATAAAGAAATTAAAAAGAGTTTTTTCTCTGATTTTTCTTTATAAATTGTAGTACGGAATGAAAAAATAGCTATTTTTGCATTCAAACAGAGTGGAAAAAAAATAAGCAGTAGAAAAAAAAGATTCACAATGAACAAAGATGAAGTAAAAAAATCGCCGAAAGCGAATCTGGAAGGGCACAGAAGCACATATATCCTGATGGGATTGGCGCTGAGTGTCTCTATCCTTTTCTTCGCTTTTGAATGGTCGACCGAAACAAAAAAGCTGGACGCAAGTGTCCTTGTTCAGGATGTTTTGGCCGAAGAGGAAATCGAGATCACTCGCCGGGATCCGACCCCTCCGCCTCCCCCTCCGCCACCCGAACCGGAAACGCCCGAAATCATTGAGGTGGTAGAAGAGAAAGTGGACGTGAAAATGGATGTAAAGACCGAAGACGACCAGAGCCAGAGGCAAACGCAGACCTATATTCCGCCTCCACCCCCCAAACCGAAACCCGAAGAGGTAACGGAAGAGATCTTTGTGGTGGTCGAAGAACAGCCGGAATTTCCCGGAGGAAATTCAGCCATGATGAAGTTCTTGAGCGATAATATCAGGTATCCGGTCATTGCACAGGAAAACGGTATTCAGGGTCGTGTGATTTGTAACTTTGTGGTAGAAAGAGACGGTAGTATTACCGACGTACAGGTGGTACGCGGGGTAGACCCTTCACTCGACAGGGAAGCCATTCGTGTGATTCAACAGATGCCCCGATGGAAACCGGGGAAACAACGCGGATCTGCCGTACGTGTTCGATTTACATTACCGGTGGTGTTCCGCTTACAAAACTAACTGATTAACAAAACGTAAGGAAAGCTGCTTTTGGGATTCAAAAGCAGCTTTTTTACTTAAGTCAATCGTGATGAAACATAAGATAGCTGTTTTTGAAAAAATCATCGATGAAGCAATCAGAGAGGTATTGAAAGATTGTCAACCACAGACTTTGTTCATTCCCGCCAAATACATGCTGTCGCTGGGAGGAAAGAGACTCAGGCCGCTATTGACATTGATGGCCGCAGATCTTTTCGGTAAAAATGCGGATAAAGCGCTGGACGCTGCTTTGGCTGTAGAAATATTCCATAATTTTTCCCTTGTGCATGATGATCTGATGGATAATGCCGATTTGAGGCGCGGATATCCGACGGTGCATAAAAAATGGAGCGATAGCAGCGCGATCCTTTCGGGCGACGCCTTGGTGATTGAGGCTTATAAATACATCGCGAAAGCTCCCGTCAATGTGCTTCCCGATATTCTGGAACTGTTTTCCACTACTGCCATGGCGATATGTAAAGGGCAGCAATACGATATGGATTTTGAACAGCGTCTCGATGTGACGGAGGAAGAATATATAGAGATGATTCGCCTGAAAACGGCAGCGCTCATCGGCTGCGCCCTGAAGATCGGCGCGGTCATAGCCGGCGCTCCCGCCGGGGACGCCGATTCGCTTTATGAATTTGGCGTCAATATAGGCTTGGCTTTTCAGTTAAAGGATGACCTGTTGGACGTATATGGAGATCCGGAAACATTCGGGAAAAAGATAGGAGGGGATATCTTGTGCAATAAAAAGACTTTCCTGCTGATCAGAAGCTTAAAAAATACAAACAGCACGCAAAGGAAAGAGTTAGATAAGTGGCTGACGATAACCGAATACGATCCCGATGCAAAAATCAAGTTTGTTAAAAATATTTATGATGAATTAAATTTGAAATTTGTTGTTGAAAAATTGATTGAAAAGTATTATCTTGCGTCGCTTGATTGCCTGTCATCAATCAATGTTCCCGACAACCGTAAAAGGGATCTGATCGCCCTGTCGGAAAATCTGATGTACAGAGAGACGTGAAAAAGAAAAGGCTTATTGATCAATAAATAGCCGAAAGTCATATATGCCCTATCGTAGATTACCTAATACAGACAGCGCCCGTATCAGGGCTTTGGGATCGGCAGTTGAAAAAGCGGCTGATACCGATTTTCAGGAATTGCCGTTTTCCACGGGAACGCTTGATGAGGCCAGAAGTGTATTGGCTCATTTCACACATTTATCTGCCCGTTACCAACAGTTGTATGAAACACAGGTGAAAGCAGGTAAATCGTTTGCCGGGAAAATAAAAAACGCCCGTATGTATGTTTCCCATTTCATACAGGTATTATATATGTGTGTGATGCGCTCGGAAATCAAAGAGGAACAGCTGGCTCTTTACGGATTGGAGAATGTTCATCTGGTTGTCCCCGATTTATCATCCAATGAGCAACTGCTGGAATGGGGGCAGAAAATCATCCGGGGGGAACAGCAGCGTACCGCTCAAGGCGGAGTGCCCATTTATAATCCGTCCATCGCCAAGGTGAATGTAATGGTTACCCTTTTCAAAGAGGGATACCAGACCCAGAAACTGCATCGGAAAGCTACTTCACGCGTCTTGCAGGAGATCGCTGATTACCGGAAAAAAGTGGATAAAGTAGTTCTTGAGATATGGGAAGAGGTGGAAAGGCACAACAGCGGGTTACCGCCTGAAAAACGGCTTGCCGTAAACCGTGGATACGGCATTGTTTACTACTACAGAAGGGGAGAAATTGCGGAATGAATCTCATTGATACGCATGCTCATCTGTTTGCTGAGGAATTTAAGGATGACCTTCGGGAAGTAGTCTCCCGGGCAAAAAAGGCGGGAGTGGAGAAAGCGCTGCTGCCCAATATTGATGAAGTTTCCGTGCTTCGCCTGAAACAGTGCGTATTGGATTATCCCGGTTTTTTTTATCCTATGATGGGACTTCATCCCACTGGTGTGGGTGGAGGGGATTGGAAAAGACAGTTAGATACCATTTACCGGGAGTTGAATGCCGGGGATTACATTGCCGTAGGCGAGATAGGAATTGATTTATATTGGGATACTTCATTGCGGGAGGCCCAAATAAAAGCCTTTGAGGAACAGTTGAAATGGAGCATTGAGAAAGACCTGCCCGTGTCTATCCATTTCAGGAATGCCACGGAAGAGGTGATACAAAGTATCCGAAGGGTGGGGGCGCAATCGCTGAGAGGCGTATTTCACAGCTTCGGAGGAACAAAAGCAGAGTTGGAAGCGATATTGGAGTTAGACAATTTCCTGATAGGGATCAACGGAGTAGTAACCTTTAAAAATTCGGGATTGTCCGAAACGCTGAAACATTGCCCTACCAACCGGGTAGTACTTGAAACCGACTCTCCTTATCTTGCGCCGGCGCCTTACAGGGGAAAAAGAAATGAGCCTGCCCGGCTGATTCACATTATTGCACAATTGGCCGGAATATGGAATAAAGACGAGGAAACAGTTGCACAAATCACCAGCCGCAACGCCCGGGAATTATTCAAATTGGGCAGTTGAGTTAGCTTTCATTTATCAATTAGAGGAGTGAAAATAGTTTTTTATTAAAATTATTGGGATAGAAGTATTGTATAATCGATAAATTCTGTAATTTTGCTTCCCGAATGGAGCGGGAATGAAATATTTTTTGTAATTTGCACCCGTTTTCAAAAAAATCTCTTTCAGAAGAGATCTCCATTTCTCTTCAGGGAGAGGTGCTCGAGTGGTTGAAGAGGCACGCCTGGAAAGCGTGTATACGCCAAAAGTGTATCGCGGGTTCGAATCCCGCTCTCTCCGCTCCTAAAGAATAAAAGAAGAAAGTTATTATAACAGAGGATAGACAGAAAATCTGGAATTTAAATATTAAAAATAAACAAGTAAAGATCATTAATCACAAAATTGGACACACAATGAAAAAGTTATTTGCAATTTTAGCGATCTTCGGAATAATATCCGTAGGATTGCCGTCGGTTCTTTTAGCGCAACAAGATACTGCCGGAGAAACAGAACAGGTTGCCGCTACTTCAGTTGAAACAACACCGGTTGCCGTTCAGGAAACATCAGGCGGTTTTCATCAGGCGTTGAAAGTGAAATTTATTGAGGGCGGGGCCGCGTTTATGAGCTTGATCGCTATCTGTTTGATCCTGGGTTTGGCTTTTTGTCTTGAAAGAATTATCTACCTGAGTCTCGCTGACGTGGATCCGGATGCTTTCCTGAATAAAGTAGGCGATATACTCGACAAGGGCGATCTGGAAACTGCGAAAGATATTGCACGCAATACCAGAGGCCCCGTGGCGTCTATTGTATATCAAGGATTGCTTCGCCTCGACCAGGGCCCCGATGCAGTGGAACGCTCCATCGTTTCTTACGGCGGCGTACAGTCGGGCTTGCTGGAAAGAAACCTTTCATGGATCACCCTTTTTATCGCTATTGCCCCTTCACTCGGATTCTTGGGAACGGTAGTAGGTATGGTTATGGCTTTCGATGATATCCAGAGAGCAGGAGATATGAGCCCGACGATTGTTGCCGGCGGTATGAAAGTGGCTTTGATCACTACCGTGGGCGGTTTGATTGTAGCTATTATTCTCCAGATCATTTACAACTACATCCTTTCTAAAATGGAAGGTATCTTAAACAAGATGGAAAATGCTTCCATTACCTTCCTGGATCAGGTGATCAAATATAATGTTAAATACAAAAATCTGTAATTATTATGGCTGTAACAAAAATACACAGAGCCTCCAGATTTACGCTTTACATAGGAGTTTTGATTACTCTTGCGGTAATGGCGTTGTTTTATCTGGGAGGCCAGGTGCCGGCGCATGAGAAAATTGCGGCCGATATGAGTCAGCCTAAGTTTACGGATCTTGTATTGTATTGGGCCTATATTCTTTTGGCAATTACCGTAATCATCTTAGTGGGGTTTGCAATTGTAGGTTTCGTGAAAGGGCTGAAAGAGAATCCAAAGAAAGCTTTGGGTGGATTTCTGTCGCTTGTGGGACTGGCGGCAGTGCTGGTGATTACTTATATGATAGGCGACGGAACGCTTTTGAATATTCCGGGATATGAAGGAGAAGATAATACATCCTCAACGTTGAAGATAGCGGATATGTGGCTTTATAGCGCATATATTATGTTTGTTATCACACTGTTGGCAATGATTGTCTTGCCGTTGTTTAAAAGAAAAAAATAATCGACCCCTGTTAGAGGTCAATTTAAAGAAAGGTTTTTTATGGCAAAGTCAAATAGAAAAGTTCCGGGACTTAATGCAAGTTCAATGGCTGACGTTTCATTCCTTTTGCTGACCTTTTTCTTGCTTGTTTCAAATATGGACGTTGACTCCGGCTTGGCTCGCCGACTGCCGCCGCCGCCACAAACAGAAGAACAAACTAAAGTGGATGTGCAGCGCAGGAATCTGTTGGTTGTATTGGTGAATGCCCAAAACGAGACCATGGTGGCAAACCCGCAGGGTACCGAGTGGTATGCCAGTACAGCCGAGCTAAGGGGTGAAGTAGGAGGAAAGCCTGCACTGAAAGACAAGGTGAAAGAGTTTGTATTGAATACGGCTAACAGTCTTGATCTGCCCGAACTCGAAGAGCAGGATTTCGGAGCGCCGATAGGCGTGGTTCCGGTTACTGCCGCCCACGTAGTCTCTATCCAAAATGACGCTACTACCAGTTATAAAGCGTACATCGCTGTGCAGAACGAGGTAGTGAGGGCATACAACGAGTTGAGGGAAGAAGGGGCAAAGAAATATTTCAATACTTCATACGGGGAGTTGACGGAAGAACAGCTGAAACAGATTCAGGATCTCTATCCTAAACGTATTTCTGAAGCAGAACCTAAAAATTATGGAGGAAAATAAAAATGGGAAAATTTAATAAAAGCGGTAAACGAGAGATGCCCGAAATGAATACGGCGTCGATGCCTGATATTGTTTTCGCCATCTTGTTTTTCTTTATGGTTACTACCACCATGCGTTCGGAAACACTGATGGTAAGAG